>NZ_BAAJPZ010000022.1:0-89156 GCF_057552455.1 Streptomyces sp. PKA51 | reverse complement strand
TCGTACTCGCGCGGCGCCGGCTCGTAGTCGACGAACGTGCCCGGGATGACCGGCTCGCCGGTGTGGCCCGAGGCCAGTGAGATCTCCGCCTCGCCGCGCTTGTTCCGCGGCCGTGCCCGCTCCGCCTCGCGCCGGCGCACGTGCTCCCGCAGAGCGGCGCTGCGCCCGGCCACCTCCTCGTACGCCGCCCGCGGCAGGGACAGCACCGTGCACGCCGTCAGCGCCCGGGCCGTGAACTCCCACGTCCCCGGCTCCCGGCCGACCGCCTGCGCGCCGAGGAACCCGCCGTCGGCCACCACGCCCCGCCGGGCGTCCTCGCCGTACTTGGCCGCTATCAGCTTCTCCACCTTGCCGCGCACGACGAGATGGACGTGGTCGACGGGCCGGCCCCGCTCGGCGAGGACCTCGCCCGCGGCGTGCTCGCGCTGCTCGAAGCGCCCGGCCAGCGCCCGCAGCACCTCGTCGTCCGCGAAGCCGCGCAGCAGCGGCAGCTCGCCGAGCTCGGCCGGTACGACGCGCACCGCGGCGCCGTCCTGCACAAAGGTCACGCGGCCGTCCCCGACCTCGTACACCAGCCGCCGGTTGACCCGGTACGTCCCGCCCTTGACCTCCACCCACGGCAGCGTCCGCAGCAGCCACCGCGAGCTGATGCCCTGCATCTGCGGCACGCTCTTGGTCGTGGTCGCCAGGTTCCGCGCGGCGGCGACCCCGAGCGCGAGCTGCGCCCGGCCGGCGCTCTCCTCGGGTCGCTGCGGGGGCAGTGCGGTGGACATGCGGGTCCCTCCGGGGCGGGGCGGTGATCGGCAACGCGCAAGTGAATCAGCGTCAGATGATGTTGGTCGAGTGGCGGGTGGGTCACCTGATGTGATCAGGTCAGAGGGCGGGGCAGTGACATGTCCGGTTGGTGGGGGTTGAACCCTTGGGGCGACGGGGTTCGGCGCCTCTCGACGGGCCGCAACCGTCGGCCGTGGGGTGGCCGAAAACCTGTGCCTCTACCCTTGTGGCGCGAGGTTGTCAGGCGACGGAGACAAAGGAACGGAGAGTGCTGTGACGTCGGGGGAGACAAACGGCACAGAGCTGACCGGAAGGCTCCTCGGCGGGCGCTACCGGGTCACCGCGGTCATCGGACGCGGCGGCATGGGCGTCGTCGCCCGGGCCACGGACGAACTGCTCGGCCGCGAGGTCGCCGTCAAGGTCCTGCGCGCCTACACCGACGCCTCCGGGCCCGAGCTCACCGACCTGCGCGAACGGATGCGCCGCGAGGCGCAGGCCGCCGCCCGCATCCGGCACACCGGCGTCGTCACCGTCCACGACGTCACCGAGCAGGACGGCCTGCCCGTCATCGTCATGGAACTCGTCGACGGCCCCTCGCTCGACGACGTCCTCACCGAGCGCGGCACCCTGCCGCCCCGCGAGGCCGCGGCCATCGGCGCCAAGCTGATGGACGCCCTCGACGCCGCCCACCGGGCCGGCGTCCTGCACCGGGACGTCAAGCCCGCCAACGTCCTGCTGGAACGCGGCGGCAGGGTCGTCCTGACCGACTTCGGCATCGCCGCCGTGGACACCGCCGGCGACGAGGCCATGGACCGGCTCACCCGCAGCGGCGAGATCATCGGCTCCCTCGACTACCTGCCCCCCGAGCGCGCCCAGGGCGAGGAACCGGGCCCCGCCTCCGACATCTGGGCGCTCGGCATGACGCTGTACGCGGCCGTGGAGGGCGCCTCGCCGTTCCGCCGCACGTCCGTGTGGTCCACGATGACCGCCATCGTCAACGAGCAGCTGCCCGAACCCCGCAAGGCCGGAGCGCTCACGCCCGTCCTGCTGGCCCTGATGGCGAAGCGGCCGGAGAGCCGGCCCACGGCCGGACAGGCGCGGGCCATGCTGGAGCGGATCGCGGCGGGCGGGACGGTCAAGCTCGTACCGGCGAACAGGGCGGACGGGGGTACGGAGCCGGCGGTGCCGGCGGCGGCTGGAGGACAGGCGGCCGGAGGTCAGGCAGCTGCGGCGGCTGGGGGTCCGGTGGCTGCGGAAGCGGCGACTCCGGCAGCTGCAGATCCGGTAGCTGCAGGTCCGGCGGCTGCGGCTCCGGTGGCTCCTGCGACGCTGGTGGCTCCCGTGGCTGACCTGCCCGCGGCGGGCGCCGTGCCCGCCGCCGCGCCGGTGCCGCCCCACCAGCCCCTCCCGCAGGCCCGGCCCGCGGCGCCGGCCGCGCCCGTCCACCCCTACCCGCAGCCCCCGTACGCCGGCGGCCAGGCGATACCGGGCCCGCCGCCCGCCCCCGCCCTGCCGCTGCCGAGCGCCCCGGGCGAGGGCGGCCGCGCCCGGCGCCGCAGCCGCTGCGTCATCGCGGCGGCGACCGCCGCGGTCGTGCTCGCGGGAGGCGGCATCACCTACGCCCTGACGGGCAAGGACGACGGCGGCAAGGGCGGGCACGACCAGGCGTACGTGGCACCGCCCGCGGTCAGCGGCTCCCCGTCGTCCCGGCCGGGCGACATCGAGGGGATGACCTCCGCCTCCCCGTCCCCGGCGCTCTCCCCGTCACCCTCGGGGACGCCGTCCGCCGGCGCGTCGCCCAGCACGTCGGCGTCGGCCTCCCCGACGGCCAAGCCCAGCAGCACCGTGACGAAGAGCTGCACCGGCTGGAGCCACAAGGACCCCCACCCGGGCACGTACAGCTACGTCAACGGCAACTTCAACGTCTACAAGGGGCCGTACGCGGCGTGCTCGCCGCAGGCTCCGGCCAAGCTGAACACCAAGGTCTGGCACCACTGTTACGTCACCAACGCGTACGGCCACAAGTGGATCTACGTACGCCTGGAGGGCACGAACACGGCGGGCTGGATGTCCGAGTCCAACCTCAGCCGTCAGAAGGGTTCGGACACTCCCTGCTAGCCCCGCTGGCCGCCAGGACCGCCTCCGCCACGCGGTCGCGGAACCAGCGGTGGCCCGGGTCGGCCGCGTTGCGCGGGTGCCAGGCCATCCCGAGGTCGAGGGGCGGCAGGTCGAGCGGGATGGGAAAGGTGCGCAGCCCCAGCGCGGCGACGGCGCCGGGGAGCCAGCCGGCCAGGGTGAGCCCGACGAGATCGGTGTCCCGGACGAGGAACATCGCGGCGGTGTGACTGGGGACGACGACCGCGACCCGGCGCCGGAGCCCGCGTGCGGCGAGCGCGGTGTCGATGGGCCCGAGGCGCTTGCCGAGCCGGGAGATGCCGATGTGGTCGGCCGCGGCGAAGCGACGGGCGTCGACCCGCCCGTCGGCCCGCCCGGCGAAGAGAGGATGGCCGCTGCGGGCGACGCCGACCAGCGGCCTCCGGACGATCGACCGGGTGCGGATCTCCGGATCCAGATGGCCGAGGACGCCGAGCTCCAGATCCACCGAGCCCTGCCGCAGCCCCGGGCCGCCCTCCAGGGCCTCGGGCAGGAAGACCACGTCGACGTGCGGGGCCTCGGCGTCGATCCGCTCGATCAGCGGCCCGGCCAGACCGGCCAGGAGCGCGTCGGTGGTCTGCACGGTGAAGGTGCGCCGCAGGTGCACCGGGTCGAAACCGGCGCCGGGCCGCAGGACGTTGTCGCAGGCGCGCAGCAACGCCCCGACCTCGTCGCGCAGTTCCAGCGCCCGCGGGGTGGGCACCATCCCCTGCCCCGCGCGGACCAGCAGGGGATCGCCGACGGCGCGGCGCAGCCGGGCCAGCGTACGGCTGACGGCGGCGGGGGAGGTGCCGAGCCGTTCCGCGGCACGGGAGACGCTGTTGTCCTGGAGCAGGGCGTCCAGGACGCGCAACAGATTGAGATCCATCGAAACCAACGCTCCTGACCTGCATATTTACGGGGGGCGCAACTATAGGATGCCGATCCTTGCATTGTTGCGGTCGCACGCGCCGCGGAGAGTGGGTGGTGCCCAGTCAGTCCCGAGCTTGGAGCCCTCCATGCAGCAGAACCCCCGTGCCGGCCGAGAAGGCGACGTCCTGGCCGTCATCAGCCAGAGCGGAGCGACGGTCTCGTTCTTCGACGCCGCCGACGACCGGCTTCTCGGTGAGGTGGAAGTCCCCGCCGAACCCCACGAGTTGTGCTTCGATGCGACCCGGCGCCTGCTGTGGTGCACCACGGCGTACCGCTCCGGCTACTACCACGCCAACAGCGGCCGGCGCACCGAACTGACCGCCATCGACCCCGACACGCGCCGCATCGTCGAGGTCGTCGACCTCGCCCCCGAACACGGCCCGCACGGGCTGGCGTTGGACACCACGCGCGGCCGCCTCTACGTCAGCGTCGAGGCCACGGAGGACCGGCCCGGCGGCGTCGTGGTGATCGACACCGAGACCCGCCGCCCCCTGGGCCGAATCGACACCGACGCACCCGGCCCGCACTGGTTCGCCATCGACCCGGAGGGACGGACGGGATACGCCACCAACAAGGAGGCGCCGTACGTGTCGGTCGTCGACCTCGACAAGGGAACCCTCACCGCCAAGATCGAGGTCCCCGGCAGCGAGGGCCTCGCCGTCTCCGCCGACGGCCACCACGTCTACGTCGCCGCCCCCTACGCCGGATTCCAGGGCCCCGGGCAGCGACCGGCCCCCGGCATCCGGGTCGTCGACGCCGCCACCGCGTCCGTCGTCGACACGCTGCCCACAGAGAACGTCGTCCTGCCGGTGCACCTGACGTCGAGGGGCATGCTGCTGGTCGGCGAAGTGCGCATGGAGCCCGACCCGGCATCCGCACTGGGCCGCCAGCTCCCGGGCCGCCTCACCGCATTCGCCGCCGACACCCGCGAACGCCTGGGCGAGGTGGAAGTGGGCCTCTTCCCGCTGACCATCACCTCGTCCCCCGACGGCGGGCTCGCCTACGTCTCCTGCGTCGTCTCGTCCACGGTCAGCATCGTCGACCTGGAGACCTTCCGCGAACTCTCCCGCCTGGACATCCCCCGCCCCACCGAAGCCGGCGCCCACGGCCTGGCGTACATCCCGCGGGCGGCGTGACGATCCACCGGCCAAGGCGGACAGGATCCGACCTAGATGCCGCCTATCGTCGCCGACGACAACCGACACCGGCGGAAGGAACCGTGATGACCGAGCAGACGAACGCCGCGCCGGCGGGCTACACCACCGTTGCACCCTGGGTCGTCACCGACGACACGGGAGCGTTCCTCGACTTCGTCTCCCGGGCGTTCGCAGGCGAGGAGCTGGCCCGTGTGCCGACCGAGGACGGCTCGATCGGGCACGGCGAGATCAGGGTCGGCGACACCGTCGTGCTGGCCTTCGACCGGCGCGCGGACTGGCCCGCGATGCCGAGCCTGCTGCGCGTGTTCGTCCCCGACGCCGACCGGGCCCTCGCCCGGGCGGTCGAGGCCGGCAGCCAGGTCGTCACCCCGCTCGCCGACGACGCCTTCGGACAGCGCGGCGGGCGCGTCAAGGACCCCTTCGGCAACATCTGGTGGGTGGTCGGCCGCGTCGAGGACGTCTCCGAGGACGAGATGTGGAAGCGCCTGCAGGACCCCGCATACGCCCGCGTCATGCGGACCGCCCAGGAGACCCTCGACGCCGAGCTCGGCGGCCGGGACAGCGGACGCAGCAGCACCCCGGTCAGGCCGGCCGCCTGACCGGGGCGCGGCAGGGCCGGGCCGAAGGCGCCTTTCGTAAAAACCGGTTGGCGGAATCACGGCAGCCACTGCTACCTTTCCTGAGACCGTGCAGGAGAACGAGGAGGTGGTACCCGTGAACGCAGTATCGACATGGGTGCTCCCCTCCGGGGTCACGGTCGGGCGATAGGTCGTCCGGGAGCGCCGTTCCATGGCACTCCCGAAAGGCACGACCATGCATTTCACTTCCGAACGGCGTCTCGACGACGGCGTCGTCGAGCGCGAATTCACCCTCGGCGAGATCCCCGGCATCCTGTGGACGCCTGAATCCGCATCCGCATCCGCGCCGGCACCGCTGATCCTGCTCGGCCCCCCTCCGCTCGGGCTGCGCAGGGCCTACCCCCGGCTCGCAGCCCGGGCCCGGCACGCCGCGGCGGACGGCTTCGCCACGGCCACCCTCGAACTCCCCGGCAGCGGCGACCGGCCCCGCTGGCCCGCCGCCGAGCAGGCCCGCGCCGACCTGCGCCGGGTCATGGAGGCCGGTGAGCCGGTCACCGACGAGATCATCGACGCCCTCGTCCTCCCTCTGGTCGACAGGGCGGTCCCGGAATGGCAGGCCGCGCTGGACGCCCTCCTGTCACTGCCCGGGATCGGCGGCCCGGTCGGGTACTCGGGGGGAGTGATCTCCATCGGGACCCGACTGGCGGCGGTCGAGCCGCGCATCTCGGCCGCTGTGCTGTTCGCCGGGAGTTTCATCCCCCGCGCCATGTTCGAGGAGGCCCGCCAGGTCACCATTCCCCTGCACGTCCTGCTGCAGTGGGACGACGAAGGCAACGACCGGCAGGCGGCCCTGGACCTGTTCGACGCCTTCGGCTCCGAGGAGAAGACGCTGCACGCCAACATGGGCGGGCACACCGGCGTCCCGCAGTTCGCAGGCGACGAAGCGGCCCGGTTCTTCACCCGCCACCTGACGTGACGCGAAACGGGCCGTCGACCGCTCCCTCCGGAGCGGCCGACGGCCCGTCGGCAGTCACCGTGCGCGCCCCGGGTGCCCGGGGCGTCGCGGTTTAGATGTCGAAGTACAGCTCGAACTCGTGCGGGTGCGGGCGCAGCTGCATCGGGGCGATCTCGTTGGTGCGCTTGTAGTCGATCCAGGTCTCGATCAGGTCGGACGTGAAGACGCCGCCGGCCTGGAGGTACTCGTTGTCCTCCTCCAGGGCCTCGAGGACCGCCGGGAGGGAGGTGGGGACCTGGGGGACGTTCGCGTGCTCGTCGGGGGCGAGCTCGTAGAGGTCCTTGTCGATCGGCTCGGCCGGCTCGATCTTGTTCTTGACGCCGTCCAGGCCGGCCAGGAGGAGGGCCGAGAAGGCGAGGTAGGGGTTCGAGGACGGGTCCGGGGCGCGGAACTCGACGCGCTTGGCCTTCGGGTTGGAGCCCGTGATCGGGATGCGCATGGCGGCCGAGCGGTTGCGCTGGGAGTAGACCAGGTTGACCGGGGCCTCGAAGCCGGGGACCAGGCGGTGGTAGGAGTTCACCGTCGGGTTGGTGAAGGCCAGCAGCGACGGGGCGTGCTTGAGGATGCCGCCGATGTAGTAGCGGGCGGTGTCCGACAGGCCCGCGTAGCCCTGCTCGTCGTAGAAGAGGGGCTCGCCGCCCTGCCACAGGGACTGGTGCACGTGCATGCCGGAGCCGTTGTCGCCGAAGATCGGCTTGGGCATGAAGGTGGCGGTCTTGCCGTTGCGCCAGGCGACGTTCTTCACGATGTACTTGAAGAGCATCAGGTCGTCGGCCGCGGCGAGCAGCGTGTTGAACTTGTAGTTGATCTCGGCCTGGCCGGCGGTGCCGACCTCGTGGTGCTGGCGCTCGACCTTCAGGCCGGCCTTGTCCAGCTCCAGGGAGATCTCGGCGCGCAGGTCGGCGAAGTGGTCGACCGGCGGGGCCGGGAAGTAGCCGCCCTTGTAGCGGACCTTGTAGCCGCGGTTGTTCTCCAGCGCGCCGGTGTTCCAGGCGCCGGCCTCGGAGTCGATCTCGTAGATCGAGCGGTTGGCGCTGGTCTCGAAGCGGACGCTGTCGAAGATGTAGAACTCCGCCTCCGGGCCGAAGAACGCCGTGTCGGCGATGCCCGTGGAGGCGAGGTACGCCTCGGCCTTCTTCGCCACGTTGCGCGGGTCACGGCTGTACTGCTCGCCGGTGATCGGGTCGTGGATGAAGAAGTTGATGTTGAGGGTCTTGTCCCGGCGGAACGGGTCCAGGCGGGCGGTCGACAGGTCCGCGCGCAGGGCCATGTCGGATTCGTGGATGGCCTGGAAGCCGCGGATCGACGAGCCGTCGAACGCCAGCTCCTCGGTCGGGTCGAACGCCTCCGCCGGGACCGTGAAGTGCTGCATCACGCCCGGCAGGTCGCAGAACCGGACGTCGACGAACTTGACGTCCTCGTCTGCGATGAACTTCTTGGCCTCGTCGGCGTTCTGGAACATCCAACTCCTCCTAGACCGGTCACCTGGGGTGTCCGGGGATTGCTTCGATGAGGCCGACCATAGAGAGGCGGGATTTCCCGGGCATGACCCGATTGTTTCGACCGCGTTAACCGGAGGATGTCTTCCGGCCGGGCCCCGCCGCCCGGGAAAACCCCGGCGGCCCAGTACCGTGGACGGGTGGACAACAGGCAAGCAATCGGATCATGGCTCTCCGGGCCCCGCGCGGCCGCGGAGGACATGGGCATCGAATTCGGCCACCGGGGTGAACGCCTCGGGCTGCCGGCGAGCGGGCCGGGATCCGTCGCCCCGCTCGGGCGGCGCTTCGGGGCCCTGGCCATCGACTGGGCGCTGTGCATGCTCATCGCATACGGATTCCTCGCGAACGGCGACCCGCAGCGCGCCGGCAACTGGGCGCTGCTCGTCTTCTTCGTGCTCAGCGCGCTCACCGTCGGCACGATCGGGTGCACGCCCGGCAAGCGGCTGTGCGGGCTCCGCGTCATCGCCCTCGGCGGTGAGCGGCTCTCCCTGCCGAGGGTACTGCTGCGCAGCGCGCTGATCCTCGTCGTCATCCCCGCCGTCGTCTGGGACCGCGACACCCGCGGCCTCCACGACCGCCTCTCCGGCGCCGTGCAGGTGCGGATCTAGTTCCTGCCCGGCGGATCATGCCGTGCCCCGTAGGGGCGGGGGGCGGTGTCGATCTGCGGGCGCGTCGTGGCTTGTCGCGCAGTTCCCCGCGCCCCTACGGGGCGCTGCCGGATCCGTCGGGCACGGCCCGGCGGAGCCAGTCGGAAAGAAGCAGAAAAGAGGCGGGATCCCTTTCGGGTCCCGCCTCTTTTGTGTCGTGTGTCGCCTCAGCGGCCCTTCGGCATCCGCATGCCCTTCGGCATGGGGCCCTTGGGGATCGGCATGTTGCTCATCAGGTCGCCCAGCGCGCGAAGGCGGTCGTTCACCGCCGTCACCTGCGGGCCGGGCAGCACCCGGGGCAGCTTCAGCAGGGTCGTGTGCAGCTTCTTCAGCGGCACCTGGCCCTCGCCGTCGCCCACGACGATGTCGTGCACCGGCACGTCCGCGACGATGCGCGCCATGCGCTTCTTCTCGGCGGCCAGCAGGGCCTTGACCCGGTTCGGGTTGCCCTCGCCGACGAGCACGATGCCCGCCTTGCCCACGGCCCGGTGGACGACGTCCTGGTTGCGGTTCATCGCGACCGCGGGCGTCGTCGTCCAGCCACCGCGCCGGATGTTCTCCAGGACCGCGGCAGCGGCTCCCGGCTGGCCCTCCATCTGCCCGAAGGCAGCGCGCTCGGCGCGTCGTCCGAAGACGATCGCCATCGCCAGGAATGCCAGCAGGAAGCCGAGGATGCCCAGGTAGACCGGGTGGTCGAGCCAGAAGCCGATGGCAAGGAGTACACCGAAGGTGACAATGCCCACAGCTGCGACGACAAGACCGACCTTCGAGTCGACCTTCTTGGTCATCTTGTAGGTCAGGGCGATCTGCTGCAGACGCCCGGGGTTCTCGGATGGTTCCTTCCTCGCCATACGGCGCAGTCTACGTGGCCGAAGGGCCGGGGGCCGCCGCAGCCTCCAGCAGGTGCTGGGCCTCCCGGCGGTCGCGGGCGCGACGGCGGTCCTCCAGCACGGCGGTCCAGGCATTGCGGCGGGCGGTGCGCTGGCCACCGCGCATCAGCAGTTCCTCCAGGGCGCGCAGGGCCCCGGTGACGGACGGGGGGCGTACGGAGAGCGTGGACGGCAGTGCGGAAGGGGCGCGGGTGGCGGTCGTGACGACTGCGTTACCGGGCGCGGCCTGCATGTCGGTAGTCCCCTCGGGAGCGGAGAAGGCGTCGGCGTGGAGGGTGTCGTACTGCTGTGCGTGCTCACATTGTTACTGAACGGTGTTACCAACGCGTGACCGCTTGGTCAAACCCCTATGAAACGTTTACGCGGCCCGCCCCCTTCATCGAGGGGACGGGCCGCGTGAGGTTCTCGCGGGTGCCTAGGCGGCGGCGCGGCGGTCCATCGCCTGCTGGTACAGGCGGCCGGCGCGGTACGAGGAGCGGACGAGGGGGCCCGACATGACGCCGGCGAAGCCGATCTCCTCGGCCTCCTCCTTCAGCTCCACGAACTCCTGCGGCTTGACCCAGCGCTCCACCGGGTGGTGGCGCACGCTCGGGCGCAGGTACTGGGTGATCGTGATCAGCTCGCAGCCCGCGTCGTGCAGGTCCTGCAGGGCCTCGCTGATCTCCTCGCGGGTCTCGCCCATGCCCAGGATCAGGTTGGACTTGGTCACCAGGCCGTACGCGCGGGCCTTGGTGATGACCTCCAGCGAGCGCTCGTAGCGGAAGCCGGGGCGGATGCGGCGGAAGATCCGCGGCACGGTCTCGACATTGTGCGCGAAGACCTCGGGGCGGGAGGCGAAGACCTCCTCCAGCAGCTCGGGCACCGCGTTGAAGTCGGGGGCCAGCAGCTCGACCTTGGTGCGGCCGCCCTCGCGGCCGGCGGTCTGCTCGTGGATCTGGCGCACGGTCTCGGCGTACAGCCAGGCGCCGCCGTCCTCCAGGTCGTCGCGGGCGACGCCGGTGATGGTGGCGTAGTTCAGGTCCATGGTGACCACGGACTCGCCGACGCGCCGCGGCTCGTCGCGGTCGAGCGCCTGCGGCTTGCCGGTGTCGATCTGGCAGAAGTCACAGCGCCGGGTGCACTGGTCGCCGCCGATGAGGAACGTGGCCTCGCGGTCCTCCCAGCACTCGTAGATGTTGGGACAGCCCGCTTCCTGGCACACCGTGTGCAGGCCCTCGCGCTTGACCAGGCCGTGGAGCTCCTTGTACTCGGGGCCCATCTTGGCGCGGGTCTTGATCCACTCGGGCTTGCGCTCGATGGGGGTCTGGGCGTTCCGGACCTCCAAGCGCAGCATCTTGCGTCCGTCGGGTGCGACAGCGGACACGTCCGGCTCCCTATGACTTCGATTCCTCGGCGAACACCAGGGTACGCCCGTTGTTTCCTACGTTCTTACTCGTGCGCCCTGGGCAACCGACGAGAGGCCCGGGTGCATTCCCGCCGGGCTCAGGCCGGCGTGGGCTCCGCGGCGGCCTCGGCGGCCTCGGTGGGCTCCGCGGCGGCCGGGGCGGCCTGAGCCGCCGGCCGCTCGACCTCGCGCGGCAGCGGGGCCTCGGCCTCCAGCACCTCCCGCAGGTGCTTCTCCACCAGCGGCAGCACCTCGGCGACCGTGACCTGCCGGCCCAGCTCGTTGGAGAGCGAGGTGACGCCCGCGTCGCGGATGCCGCACGGCACGATCCGGTCGAACCAGGTGTTGTCGGGATCACAGTTCAGCGAGAAGCCGTGCATCGTGACGCCCTTGGCGATGCGGATGCCGATGGCGGCGAGCTTGCGGTCCTCCCGGCGCTGGCCGGCGTTGGACGGGGCGTACTCCGGGCCGTTCAGACGCGGGTCGAACTCCTCGTCCGTCAGACGGGGGTCGAAGTCCAGGTTCAGACCGGGGATCGCCGGGCGCTGCTCGACGGGATCACCGAGCACCCATACGCCGCTGCGCCCCTCGACCCGGGTGGTCTCCAGGCCCAGCTCGGCGCAGGTGCGGATCAGGGCCTCCTCCAGACGCCGTACGTGGGCGATCACGTCGACCGGGCGCGGGAGCTTGAGGATGGGGTAGCCGACGAGCTGGCCGGGGCCGTGCCAGGTGATCTTTCCGCCGCGGTCGACGTCGATGACCGGGGTGCCGTCCAGGGGGCGCTCGCTGTCCTCCGTGCGCCGTCCGGCCGTGTAAACCGCCGGGTGCTCCAGCAGCAGGCAGGTGTCCGGAATCTCGTCCGCGAACCGGGCCGCGTGCACGCGGCGCTGCTCCTGCCACGCCTCCTGGTACTCGACGGCGTCCGCCCCGAAGCCCAGGTGGACAAAGCGCAGCTCACTCACGGCAGCTCCTGTTCGAACCGGTTTGCGTGTCTCGGTGCTCGACGCGCCCTAGGCCACTGTACGGCGGCGGCGTTCGAACACCGCAGGCGGCCGCCCGCCGCCACCGGCCCCCGGACCCCGCTCGACGATCTTCATTCGGGATTTGATCTGTCCTCACACGATCGGATGAATGCGGGGCGAAGGTGGCGATCGGGGCGTTGAAGGCCGCTAAGTTCACGCCGTTCCAGGAACAGAAGATCAGGGAGACCGGCAGGCTGATGACGGAACGACCCCCCCAGCGCATCCCCAACCGTCAGCTCGCGGCGCTGATCGCGGAAGCCGGCTTTTCCAACGCGGGTCTGGCCCGCCGCGTCGACCAGCTCGGGCTCGAGCACGGGCTCGACCTGCGGTACGACAAGACGTCGGTGACGCGATGGCTGCGCGGGCAGCAGCCGCGCGGCACCACGCCCGCCCTGATCGCCGAGGTGTTCACCCGGCGGCTCGGGCGGCGGCTGTCCGCACAGGACCTCGGCCTCGACGCGTGCGCCCCCGTGTACGCCGGGCTGGAATTCGCCGCTTCGCCGGAAGAGGCCATCGACATCGTCAGCGGTCTGTGGCGCAAGGACTCCGGCAGTCACACCGAACTACGGAAGATCGCCTTCACTCCGGCCGGGCTCGTGGTGCCCAGCCGGGACTGGCTCATCGGGCGTGCGGACGAGCGCGTGGCGCGCGGGGTGAGCCCCGCGCCCCCCGAGGGCGCCCCGCGCACCGACAGCGCCGGCCGCCCGATGGCCCCGCCCGCCGCCCGCCCCGGGCAGCTGCCCCGCCAGCGGGCCGCGGCCGCCGCCGAGCGCCCGCCCGGCGGCCGGGTGTCCATGGGCGACATCGCCGCCCTGCGCTCGGTGGGCGAGCTCTTCCGCACCCTCGACCACGCCTACGGCGGCGGCCACGCCCGGCAGGCACTCGTGCGCTACCTCGAACACGAGACCGAGCCGATGCTGCGCGGCACGTACGGGGAGACCACCGGCCGGCGGCTGTTCGGCGCCGCCGCCGACCTCACCCGGCTCGCCGGCTGGACCTCGTACGACATCGCCGCGCACGGCCTCGCCCAGCGCTACTACGTCCAGGCCCTGCGCCTCGCGCAGGCCGCGGGCGACCGGGCCTACGGCAGCTACGTGCTCGTCACCATGAGCCGGCAGGCGGTCTACCTCGGCCACGGGCGCGAGGCCGTGCAGCTCGCCCGGGTCGCCCAGCAGGGCGTCGGCTCCGCCGTGCCCCCCATGGTCCAGGCCATGCTGCACGCCGTCGAGGCCCGGGGGCACGCGGTGCTCGGCGAGGTACGGGCCTGCTCGGCGTCGATGGCACGGGCCGAGCGCTCCCTGGAGGCGGCCAAACCCGCGGACGAGGCGCCGCACTGGATCCGCTGCTTCGACGAGGCGGAGCTCGCCGACGAATTCGCCCACTGCCACCGGGACCTGCAGCAGTACCGCGCCGCCGCCCAGCACGCGGAGCGGTCGCTGCAGCTGCGCAGCCCCGCGTACGCGCGCAGCCGGCTCTTCTGCAAGGTCGTGCTCGCCACGGCCCGGCTGGGACTCGGCGAACTGGAGCAGGCCTGCACGCTCGGAGCCGAGGCCACGGCCCAGGCGGGCGAGATGCGGTCGGTACGGGCGCTGGAGTACGTGCGGGACTTCGAGCGGCGGCTGGAGCCGTACCGGGACGCTGCGCCTGTGCGCGGGTACCGGGAGAAGGTCGCGGCGCTGTAGCGGTGCGGGATGCGCCCACGGTAGGTGCGGGTGCGCCCACTGTGGGTGCGGGGTGCCGCCGTCGCGCGGGTGCGGGTCGGTTGTGCCCACCCGTTCCTCCCCCAGCTACCGCTGGGAGGTGCCCCCAAGCGGAACGATTGCCCACAACCGGCCAGGCCTACGCTGCCCGCAGGGTCGCTCCTGTGTGGGTGGGGCGGATGCCCAGGTCGTGGAGGACGGCCTGGGCGGCCCGGCGGCCGGAGAACAGGGCGCCCTGCACCGTGCTGGTGTCCCGGTGGTCGCCGCACACGTACAGGCCGGACAGCAGCCGTACGGTGCGCCGTACGTCGTGCGGCGCCGGCATCGCCGGGACGGCGTCCGCGTCGTGGTGGACGGCCAGCAGCTCCCAGTCGTCCGCCGGCGTGCCGTAGACGCGCGAGAGCTGGGCGCGGGCCGCGCGGTCCAGCTCCTCGCGGGGCAGGCCGGCGGCGGCGCCCAGCACCGTCGAGGTGATCAGGGCGCGGCCCAGCGGCGCCCGGTCCGGGTCGACCTCGCTGGCGACGGTGGTGTGGGCCACCGGGCCGGGGCAGGAGCCGGTGAGGACCAGCGCGGCGTCGCGCAGCGGCGGCTCGGGGGCGGTGTGGTGCAGCACCGTCACCGGGTGGAAGCCGGGCAGCCGCAGGCCCGGGATGAGGTCGGCGGCGGCCCGGGCGCCGGTGGCGACGACGACGGAGCGGCAGGTGAAGTCGCCGTGGTGGGCCGTGCTGACCGAGGTGGTGCCGACCGAGGTGACCTCGACGCCGTGGTGCACGGTGCCGGCGGGCAGGGACGTGGCCATCAGGTCCGGCATGACGGCCGCGCCGCCGGCCGGCAGGCACAGCCGCCCGCGGGCGTAGCCGTGCAGGACGAGGTCGGCGCACCGGCTGGAGGTGCTCAGGTCCGGGTCGGAGAGCAGGGACGTGAGCAGGGGGCGCAGGAAGCCCTCGACGGTGCGGGCCGGCAGGCCGCGGGAGGCGAGGGTGTCGGCCGTGGGGCGGTCGGGCCGGGCCAGCATCCGTTCGCTGGGCAGCGCGGCGAGGCGGGCCAGCGCCGCGCCCAGCCGCGCCTGATCAAGGCCGGCGCTCCGGGAGGCGCGCGCCGCCGCGAAGGCGCGGGCGGTGGTGAAGGCGCGCTTGGCCCCGCGGAGTTCGCCGGTGCGGTGGTTGCGCCCGTCGGCGTGCACCAGGACGCCCGGGCTGAACGGGCGCAGTTTGAGGCCCTCGAGGCCGGGGGTGCGCAGCAGTTCCGGGAAGGAGGTGTTGAGCAGCTGCCCGGTGCGGTCCAGCAGGAAGCCGTCCACGGCGTCGGTGACCATCCGGCCGCCCGGCCGCTCGGCCGCCTCCAGGACCGTGACGGTCACCCCGGCGCCGATCAGGTGGTGGGCCGCCGAGAGGCCGGCAAGGCCGGCTCCCACGATGACGACGTCAGTGTGGCGTGCGCTGTTGAGCACGTGCCCTCCCGGGGTCGGTCCGCTCGCTCGGGGGCCTGATGCCCTCAACAAGCGGTCGCGATGCGCGAGTTCGCCTCGACCGTAGAGAGAAATCCGGTCAATAACAGTCGCGCATGGACCGAGCACGGTCGCACAGCGGTCGCACGGCCGAAGGAATTGCGGCGTGGGGGCGGACGTCAGTCCTCCGTCAGCGCCGTGCGTACGGCGCTCGCGAAGTCCGGGCAGGCGAAGGAGAAGCCCGTCTCCAGCAGCCGCCGGGGCACGGCCCGCTGGCCTGCCAGGACGTCCTCGGCCATCTCGCCCAGGGCCAGCCGCAGCGCCGGCGCGGGCACCGCGAACGGCGCAGGGCGCCGCAGCGCGCGCCCCAGCGCCCGCGTCGCCTCCCGGTTGGTCACCGGGTGCGGCGCGGTGAGATTGACCGGGCCGAAGACGTCCGCCGCGTCCAGCAGGTGCCGCAGGGCGGCCACGTGGTCCCGCAGGGCGATGAAGCTCCAGTACTGGCCCCCGCCGCCCAGCCGGCCGCCGAGCCCGAGCCGGAAGAGCGGGAAGAGCCGCGCCCCCAGGCCCCCGTGGCGGGAGAGCACGAGACCGGTGCGCAGGAGCACGGTCCGCACGCCCGCCTCCGCGGCGGCGCCCGCCGCCTCCTCCCAGTCGCGGCACACCTCGGCGAGGAAGCCGCTGCCGGGCGGGGCGTCCTCGTCCACCACGCGTTCCCCGGTGTCCCCGTAGATGCCGATCGCGCTGCCGCTGAGCAGCACGCGCGGCGGCCGGTCGAGGGAGGCGAGGGCCTCGGCGATCGCCCCCGTACCGTGCACCCGGCTGTCGCGGATCTCCTTCTTGTACGCGGCGGTCCACCGGTGGTCGCCGATCCCGGCGCCGGCCAGGTGGACGACGGCGTCGCAGCCGGCCAGCCCGGCGGCGTCCACGCGGCCCCGGGCGGGATCCCAGGCGACCTCGCCGGGCGCGCGCGGGGCGCGCCGCACCAGGCGGACGACCTCGTGGCCGTCGGCCGCCAGCGAGCGGACCAGGGCCGAACCGATCAGGCCGGAGGCCCCCGTGACGGCGACGCGGCTCATGCCCGGAACCGCTCCCACAGCCGGGGGAAGCGCCGGGCCAGCTCGCCGTCGTCCTCGATGTCGAACGCCGTGCCCAGCGGCTCCGGCGGCTGCGGCGCAAGCCCCAGGTCGGGCGTCTCGGTGCCGGTCAGCTGCTCGTACGCCTCGTCGGCGGCGTACCCGAGATCCTCGCCGTCGCCGTCGACCTCCTCGTCGAAGTCCTCCAGGAGGTCGGCCAGGCTGTCGGGATCGTGCAGCGCCCCCTCGAAGACCTCCCGGCCCTGGCCGATCAGCCAGCAGCGGAAGTAGTCGAAGACGTCGTCGCTGGCCCCGTCCAGCAGCACCGCCGCCGCCCCCCACAGATCCCACAGGTACGCGCGGTTGTAGCGGGACTCGAAGTGCCGGGCGAAGTCCAGCACGCTGTCCGGGTCCAGCCGCGTCAGCGACTCGACCAGCACATCCGCCTGGTCCTCGGGGTCCCCCTCGGCTGCGTCGCGTGCGCTGTCGATCAGCTCCCAGAACTCCGTCTCGTCCATCACGGGTCCAGCATCGGCCCTGACGCAGGGCGACGCACCCCGAGGGGTACGGATGCTGCCGTGTTGTTACCGGTGAAGGTGGGACCGCCATACACGACAGAAGGTGTCCGGTATCGCTGTGAGAGTGCCTCCGTCCCCACCGGACGGACGGAAGGATCACCATGTCGGGAACCGAGGAACGACCGCTGGCCGGCAAAGTCGCCCTGGTGGCCGGGGCCACGCGCGGCGCCGGCCGCGCCATGGCCGTGGAGCTGGGCCGGGCCGGAGCCCTCGTCTACGCCACCGGCCGCACCACGCGCGAGCACCGCAGCGAGGTCGGCCGACCGGAGACCATCGAGGAGACGGCGGAACGGGTCGCCGCGGCGGGCGGTACGGCGGTCGCGGTGCCGGTCGACCACCTGCGGCCCGAACAGGTCGAGGCGCTCGTCGCACGCATCGACGCGGAGCAGGGACGCCTCGACGTGCTCGTGAACGGGCTGTGGGGCGGCGACCACCTGCTCGACCACCCCGCGGGCTTCGAGAAGAAGATGTGGGAGCTCGACCTGGAGGCGGGGCTGCGCATGCTGCGCCTCGGCATCGACTCCCACCTGATCACCAGCCGGTACGCGCTGCCGCTGCTCACCCGGCGGCCGGGCGGGCTGGTGGTGGAGGTGACCGACGGCACCGCCGAATACAACGCGAACCACCGCGGCCACGTGTACTTCGACCTGGCCAAGTGCGCGCCGATCCGCATGGCGCTGGGCCTGGCCGAGGAACTGGCGGACCTCGGCGGCACGGCGGTGTGCCTGACGCCGGGGTACTTGCGGTCGGAGGCGATGCTCGACACGTACAAGAAGGTGACCGAGGAGCGGTGGCGGGACGCCGTCGCGGACGATCCGCACTTCTGCATCTCGGAGAGCCCCACGTACGTCGGGCGGGCGGTGGCCGCGCTGGCGGCGGACGGCGAGGTGGCGCGCTTCGCGGGGCAGTCGCTCTCCAGCGGGCAGCTGGCGCGGGTGTACGGCTTCACGGATACGGATGGGACGCGGCCGGATGCGTGGGGGTACATCGCCGCCCTGGAGGCGGGGCAGGAGCCGCGGGAGCGGGACTACCGCTGACGTGCGGGTGCGCTGTGGCGGCTCGCGCAGTTCCCCGCGCCCCTGACGGGGCGCCCCGTCAGGGGCGCGGCCCGACCAGGCGCGGACGGACAGCGCCCCCAAGGGGCGCGGGGAACTGCGCGACGCGCCACGACGGTGGGGTGGTCAGCCGTAGAGCGCTGCCATCCGCGCGGCCACGCGCGCAACGCGCGCCCGCAGCTCCGGCGGGCCGAGTATCTCCACCTCCGGGCCCAGGCCCAGCAGCTGCGACTCCGCGACCTCCAGCGACTCCACCGGCAGGGTGACCGTGACGCGGCCGGCCGCGTCCGCGGGGCCGGCCGCCGCGAGGGCCTCGCGCGCGGCGGCCGCGTCCGTGACGTGCGGCAGCCGGCGGGCCCCCGCCGCCGTCAGGCGGAGCTCGGCGCTCTCGCGCAGGAGCGACCGGGCGAACGCGGCCGCGCGTTCCTCCCAGAACGCCGCCAGGTCGAAGTCCTCGTCGCGGCGGAAGACCTCCTCGCCGACGGTCACGTCGTCGAACCGGTCCGCCCGGTAGACGCGGTGGTCGTCGCCGGCCCGCGCCACCACGTACCACGCGCCCGCCTTGAGGACGAGCCCGTACGGTTCCAGCTCGCGGACGACCTCGCCGTCCCGGCGGCGGTAGCGGGCGGTGATGCGGCGGTCGTCCCACACCGCCTCGGCCAGGGCGGGCAGCAGGGCGGGCGTCTCGTGCGGGCGCCACCAGCCGGGGGCGTCGAGGTGGAAGCGCTGGGCCGCGGCCGCGGGGGCGTCGCCGAGTTCGGGGTGCAGGGCGGCGGCGACCTTGAGCCGGGCGGCGGAGGCCGCGTCCGCCAGGCCCATGTCGCGCAGGGCCGTGGGGACGCCGGAGAGGAAGAGCGCCTCGGCCTCGGTGCGGCCCAGGCCGGTCAGCCGGGTGCGGTAGCCGCCCACCAGGCGGTAGCCGCCGGTGCGGCCGCGGTCGGCGTAGACGGGGATGCCGGCCTCGGACAGGGCCTGGACGTCGCGGGCGACGGTGCGCTCGGAGACCTCCAGGCGGCGGGCGAGCTCGGGCCCGGTCATGGAGGCCTTGGACTGGAGCAGAAGCAACAGGTGGATCAGCCGGGCCGCGCGCATGCCCCCATGATGCAGGGGCCCGCGGGCAGCACGGGGCGGGACGACAGGAGGCCGTGCGCCAAGCCAGGGCACGGTGACGAACGGCGTCCTGTCGCCACCCCTGAGCCGTACCGCGACACAGGACAGGGCGCGCGGTGTGGCTCCGCCGGAGACGATACGCCTTTGATCGATGATCGATCAATCGTTGCGGGGAGGGAAGCCGAGGAGATTGTGTGGAGAACGGGCAGGGGCGCCGTCAGATCTGCGGTGCGCAGCTCAGGACGTGGGAATTGAGCAGCTCGCCGATGGCCGGGTCGCGCTCGGCGAAGGCCCGCACGATGCGGGCGTGCTCCTCGGCGTGGGCCCGGGGGGTGGGGCTGAGCCAGCGGATGGACAGCGCCGTCCACACCTCGATGCCCAGGGATTCCCAGGTGTGCAGCAGCACCGAGTTGCCCGCGGCGCGCACGATCTCCCGGTGAAAGGCGACCGTGTGCCGCGCCTGGGCCTCGGTGTCGCCCGTGCGGTCGGCCTCCCGCAGGGCCGCGACCTCGCGCTCCAGCGCGCCCGTGTCGCCGGCCAGCCGCTCGGCGGCCAGCTCGGCGGCCACCCGCTCCAGGCCGGCCCGCACCGGGTAGCTCTCCTTGAGGTCGGCGGCGGTCAGCTCGCGTACCCGGGCGCCCTTGTTGGGGGCGGACTCGATCAGCCGCAGGGACTCCAGCTCCCGCAGTGCCTCGCGCACCGGCGTCTGGCTCACCAGCAGCTCCGCCGCGATGCGGCGCTCGACGATGCGCTCCCCGGGCTGCCAGCGCCCGCCGACGATGCCCTCCAGGATGTGCTCGCGGATCTGCTCGCGCAGCGAATGGACGACGGGCGGGGCCATGGGTGCTCCTTGAGCCGGGCGAGCGTGGACCGGGAGCCATTATCCCGGTCGGGTGCGAACAGGCCGAAGGGCGCGGACCCGGCCCGTACGGATACGGGAGGGGCCCGCGCCCTTCATGGCGCAGCGGGGTGCCTAGGAGGTCACAGACCGATCTCGGTCTCGAACTCCGCGGCCTCCAGGATCTGCTTGACCGTGGTCAGGTAGCGGGCGGCGTCGGCGCCGTCCACCAGACGGTGGTCGTAGGACAGGGTCACGTAGACCATGTCGCGGATGGCGATGGTCTCGCCCAGCTCCGGGTGGTTGATGACCACCGGGCGCTTGACGGTGGCGCCGATGCCCAGGATCGCGACCTGGTTCGGCGGCACGATGACCGTGTCGAACAGCGCACCGCGCGAGCCGGTGTTGCTGATCGTGAAGGTCGCGCCGGAGAGCTCGTCCGGCGTGATCTTGTTGCCGCGGACCTTGCCCGCGAGCTCCGCCGTCTTCTTGGCGATGCCGGCGATGTTGAGGTCACCCGCGCCCTTGATGACCGGGGTCATCAGGCCCTTCTCCGAGTCGACGGCGATGCCGACGTTCTCGGAGTCGAAGTAGGTGATGGTGCCCTCGGCCTCGTTGATCCGGGCGTTGACGACCGGGTGGGCCTTCAGTGCCTGGACGGCGGCCTTGACGAAGAACGGCATCGGGGAGAGCTTGACGCCCTCGCGGGCGGCGAAGCCGTCCTTGGCCTTGTTGCGCATCCGCATGATCTTGGTGATGTCCACCTCGATCACGGACGACAGCTGGGCCTGCTCGTGCAGCGCCTTCATCATGTTGTCCGCGATCGCCTTGCGGATCCGCGGCATCTTGACGGTCTGGCCGCGCAGCGGCGAGACCTCCAGGGCCGGGGCCTTCGGCGCGGCGGCGGCCGGGGCGGCGGCAGCGGCCGGAGCCGGGGCGGCCTTGGCGGCCTCCGCGGCGGCGACGACGTCCTGCTTGCGGATGCGACCGCCGACGCCGGTGCCGGCGACGGTGCGCAGGTCGACGCCGGACTCGGCGGCGAGCTTGCGGACCAGCGGGGTCACGTACGCGCCGTCGGCCGCCGGGGTGGCGGCGGCGGGCGCCGCAGCAGCCGGGGCCGGGGCGGGAGCGGCCGGCGCGGGGGCCGGAGCCGGGGCGGGGGCCGGAGCAGCCGCGGCCGGAGCCGGGGCGGCGGGGGCGGCCGGAGCGGCCGGAGCGGCCGGGGCCGGAGCCGGGGCGGCCGGGGCCTCGGCGACGGGCGCCGGGGCCGGGGCGGCCGGAGCCGCAGCGGCGGCCGGGGCGGCACCCGGGGCGCCGATGACGGCCAGCTTGGCGCCGACCTCGGCGACCTCGTCCTCGCCGACGACGATCTCGAGCAGGACGCCGGAGGCGGGGGCCGGGATCTCGGTGTCGACCTTGTCGGTCGAGACCTCGAGCAGCGGCTCGTCCTCGGAGACCTCCTCGCCGACCTCCTTCAGCCAGCGGGTGACGGTGCCCTCGGTGACCGACTCGCCCAGCGCGGGCAGGACGACGTCGACGCCGGAGGCGCCACCGGCGGCGGCCGGGGCCGGAGCCTCGGCGGCCGGGGCCGGAGCGGCCGGGGCCTCGGCGACCGGGGCCGGGGCCTCGGCGACGGGGGCCTCGGCAGCGGCGGCGGCCGGGGCGGGGGCCTCGGCGGGCGCGCCGGAACCGTCGTCGATCACCGCGAGCTCGGCGCCGACCTCGACGGTCTCGTCCTCGGCCACGTTGATCTTGGCGAGGATGCCGGACGCCGGGGAGGGGATCTCGGTGTCGACCTTGTCGGTGGAGACCTCGAGCAGCGGCTCGTCGGCCTCCACTCGGTCACCCTCGGCCTTGAGCCAGCGGGTGACGGTGCCCTCGGACACGCTCTCGCCGAGCGCCGGCAGGGTTACGGAAACCGCCATGGTGCGGTTGCTCCTTACGAGTAGTGCGGATGGTGGTGCGCTCGGGACTCAGTCGTGCGAGTGCAGGGGCTTGCCGGCCAGGGCCAGGTGGGCCTCGCCGAGGGCCTCGTTCTGCGTCGGGTGCGCGTGGATGAGCTGCGCGACCTCGGCCGGGAGGGCCTCCCAGTTGTAGATCAGCTGGGCCTCGCCGACCTGCTCACCCATGCGGTCGCCGACCATGTGGACGCCGACCACGGCACCGTCCTTGACCTGGACGAGCTTGATCTCGCCCGCGGTCTTGAGGATCTTGCTCTTGCCGTTGCCGGCCAGGTTGTACTTCAGAGCGACGACCTTGTCGGCGCCGTACAGCTCCTTGGCCTTGGCCTCGGTGAGACCGACCGAGGCGACCTCGGGGTGGCAGTACGTGACGCGCGGCACGCCGTCGTAGTCGACCGGCACGGGCTTGAGCCCGGCCAGGCGCTCCGCCACCAGGATGCCCTCCGCGAAGCCGACGTGCGCGAGCTGGAGCGTGGGCACCAGGTCACCGACGGCCGAGATGGTGGGCACGTTGGTCTGCATGTACTCGTCGACGAGGACGTAGCCGCGGTCCATCGCGACCCCGGCCTCCTCGTAGCCCAGGCCCTGGGAGACCGGGCCACGGCCGACGGCGACGAGCAGCAGCTCGGCCTCGAAGGTCTTGCCGTTCTCCAGGGAGACCTTCACCCCGTCGGCGGTGTACTCCACGCCGGAGAAGCGGGAACCCAGGGAGAACGCGATGCCGCGCTTGCGGAAGGCGCGCTCCAGCAGCTTGGAGCTGTTCTCGTCCTCGACCGGGACGAGGTGCGGCAGCGCCTCGACGATGGTGACGTCGACGCCGAAGGACTTCCACGCGGAGGCGAACTCGACGCCGATGACGCCGCCGCCCAGCACGATCGCGGACTTCGGGACGCGGTCCAGGACCAGCGCGTGGTCCGAGGAGATGACGCGGTCGCCGTCGATGGTCAGGCCCGGCAGCGACTTCGGCACGGAGCCGGTGGCCAGCAGGACGTGGCGGCCGTTGATGCGCTGACCGTTCACGTCGACGGACGTGGGGGAGGACAGACGGCCCTCACCGGTGATGTAGGTGACCTTGCGGGAGGCGACCAGGCCCTGCAGACCCTTGTACAGGCCCGAGATCACCTCGTCCTTGTACTTGTGGACGCCCGCGATGTCGATGCCCTCCAGGGCGGCCTTGACACCGAACTGCTCGGCCTCACGGGCCGAGTCGGCGACCTCGCCGGCGTGCAGCAGCGCCTTGGTGGGGATGCAGCCGCGGTGCAGGCAGGTGCCGCCCAGCTTGTCCTTCTCGATCAGGGCGACGTCCAGACCCAGCTGGGCACCCCGCAGGGCAGCGGCGTAACCGCCGCTACCGCCTCCGAGGATCACTAGGTCGAAAACGGTGCTGGCGTCGTTCGCCACGTCACGTCCTCCATGCATGTACGCCGGAGCCGGTCGTCGGTGACCGGGCGGCGGCTGTCGTTCGGCCGCTTTTTGCGTCGGCCCGTGATTACTGGGGCCCTGTCCTGCCGGGACAACATCTTCGCACTTGTTGACGGACGGCGGGACGCCGGGCCGGGGTCGGTGATGGCTGATGCGTCACCTTGACGGGGTTACTCGTTGGTACGAGTCGGTGTATTCGTGCGGGTTTCGTCCGTAGCGAACACGAACGCCCGCCGGGCGCATTCCCGCCCCGCCCGCCTTGACGCCCGGGCCGGTACGCCCGACGGCCACGGCCCCCGCACGGGGAGCCGTGGCCGTGTCGTGGCGGCGACCGGTGGAGCGCCGGATCAGCCGAGCTCGCCGTCGGCGGTGCGCTCCGCCAGACGCACCAGGGTGCGCACCGCGGAGCCGGTGCCGCCCTTGGGGGTGTAGCCGTACGGCGCCTTCTCGTGGAAGGCCGGACCCGCGATGTCCAGGTGGGCCCAGGTGATGCCCTCGCCCACGAACTCCTGCAGGAACAGACCGGCCACCAGGCCGCCGCCCATGCGCTCGCCCATGTTCGCCATGTCGGCCACCGGGGAGTCCATCGACTTGCGCAGATCGGCCGGCAGCGGCATCGGCCAGGACTGCTCGCCGACCTCCTCCGCGATCTCGTGCAGCTCCGTGCGGAAGGCGTCGTCGTTGGCCATCACACCGAAGGTGCGGTCACCGAGCGCCAGAACCATGGCACCGGTCAGGGTCGCCACGTCCACGATCGCGTCCGGGGCCTCCTCCGAGGCGCGGGTCAGCGCGTCGGCCAGCACCAGACGGCCCTCGGCGTCCGTGTTGAGCACCTCGACGGTCTTGCCGCTGTACATGCGCAGCACATCGCCCGGACGGGTGGCCGAGCCGGAGGGCATGTTCTCCGCGAGGGCCAGCCAGCCCGTGACGTTGACGGCCAGACCCAGCTTGGCGACCGCCACGACCGCGGCGAACACCGCGGCCGCGCCGCTCATGTCGCACTTCATGGTCTCGTTGTGACCGGCCGGCTTCAGCGAGATGCCGCCCGAGTCGTAGGTGATGCCCTTGCCCACCAGCGCCAGGGTCTTCTCCGCCTTGGGGTGCGTGTAGCCGATGCGCACCAGACGCGGCGGGTTCACCGAACCCTGACCGACGCCCATGATGCCGCCGTAACCGCCCTTGAGCAGCGCCTTCTCGTCCAGGACCTCGACCTTCAGGCCGAACTCCTTGGCCGCGGCCTGGGCCTGCGCGGCGAAGCTCTTCGGGAAGAGGTCGTTGGACGGCATGTTGATCAGGTCGCGGGCGCGGTTGACCTCGGCCGCGACGGTGGCGGCACGCTCGACGGCCGCCTTGAACGCCTTGTCGCGCGGCTTGGCACCCAGGATCGTGGCCTCGCCCAGCGGGGCGCTGCGGTCCTTCGCGGCGTCCTTCTTCGCCTTGGCCTCGCCGCCACGGTAGGCGGTGAAGGTGTACGCACCCAGGATCGCGCCCTCACCGATGGCGGCAACCGCACCCGCATCCTCCACGGGCAGGGCGAACGCGGCCTTCTTCGTACCGGCCAGCGCACGGGCGGCCACACCGGCGGCCCGGCGCAGCGTCTCGTCGGTGTAGCCCTCGCCGTCGGCCGGCAGCTCGCCCAGACCGACCGCCAGCACGACCGGGGCCTTCAGACCGGCCGGAGCGGGCAGCTTCGTAACCTCGCCCTCGCCGCCACCGGCGCCGAGGGTCTCCAGGACGGAGGCCAGCTTGCCGTCGAACGCCTGGTCCACGGCTTCGGCGCCGTACGCGACGACGGGGCCCTTCGGGCCCTTCGCCACACCGACGACGACGGCGTCCGCGCGCAGCGTTGCCGCGCTGGAGGTGCTGAGAGTCAGAGCAGTCACGGTGGTGAAGTCTCTCTTCCGGTTGAGTTCCTCGGCCGGGCGCGTCCCGCGGGGCCTTTGCGCATCGTATGCGCCGGTTCGCTCGATGCTCAGTCCAGGTGCGGGTGCGGTTCGTCGCCGCGGCTTTGGTGCGGCGCCGTCGTGGCCACTCGCGCAGTTCCCCGCGCCCCTTCGGCGGTGCGTCGTGGCGCGTGCGCGTGCGCGGCCGGGTGCGGCTCGTCCCGGGCCGTTCGCGCAGTTCCCCGCGCCCCTCTGGGGCGGTCGGGCGATCCCTGACCTGCGGGTGCGTCGTGGCCGTTCGCGCAGTTCCCCGCGCCCCTTCGGGGTGCCCCGAAGGGGCGCGGGGAACTGCGTGGTCAGGCGGTGGTGAGCCGCAGTGTCAGGGCCAGCAGGGCCGTCGTCGACGCCGTTTCGGCCAGAGCGCCGAAGACGTCGCCCGTCACGCCGCCCAGGCGGCGCCGGCAGTGGCGCAGCAACAGTTCGGCGGCCAGCAGGCCGAGCAGCACCGCCGCACCCGCGTGCAGGGACGCCGCCGCGGCCGCGAGGGCCGTCAGGGCCGCGACGGCCGCGGCGGCGGGGACGGGGACAACCCCCGCCACCGCCGCGCCCAGGCCGTCCGGCCGTGCCGCCGGCACCCCCGTCCGCGACGCGAGCGTCAGGGCGCAGCGGGCCGCAACCGCGGCGACCACCGCCGCGAGCGCGCCGCGCAGCGTGCCCGCTGCGTAGAGCCGGTCCAGGGCGGCGACCTGGCCGAAGAGGGTCAGGAGGAGGGTGATGACCCCGAACGGCCCGATGTCGGACTGCTTCATGATGCGCAGCGCGTCCGCGGCCGGTTTGCCGCTGCCGAGTCCGTCGGCGACGTCGGCGAGTCCGTCCAGGTGCAGTCCCCGGGTGAGGACGGCGGGTACGGCGACCGTGGCCACCGCGGCAAGGAGGGGGCCCGACCCCAGCAGCGAGAGCAGCGCACCCGCGCCGGCCGCGCAGGCGCCGACGACCAGACCGGCCAGGGGAGCGGCGAGCATGCCGCCGCGGGCGGCGGCCCGGTCCCAGCGGGTGAGCCGTACGGGCAGCACGGTCAGGGTGCCGAAGGCGAAGCGCAGGGCATCGGCGGGGGTGGGCCGGTCGGCGGTCGTGTCGGTCACGGCGGGCAGGGTATCCCGCCGCTCGCGGGGGTTATTTTGGCCGGTAGCGCGGCCGAGAACGGGGTGAGTGGCGATGGGACACTGGCTGACCCGCAACGTCGTCGAGCCGGGCAAGCTGCCGTTGCTGCTGGCGCTGGCGTCCTTCGTTCTCACCTTCCTCGTGACGCGGGTGATCACCCGGCTGATCCGGGCGGGCCGCGGCCCGTTCCGCAACATCCGTCCCGGCGGGCTGCATGTGCACCATGTCGTGCCGGGCGTGGTGCTGATGGTGGTGGGGGGTTTCGGGGCGGTCGCCCAGGGCCGGTACGGCTTCGGGGCGGCGCTCTCGGCGGTGCTGTTCGGCTCGGGTGCCGGGCTGGTGCTGGACGAGTTCGCGCTCGTGCTGCACATGGACGACGTGTACTGGACCGAGCAGGGGCGCAAGAGCGTCGAGATCGTCATCCTCACCGCGGCGCTGGTCGCCCTGGTCCTGGCCGGCTTCGCGCCCTTCGGCGTCAACGAGCTGACCCACGACGAGCTGCAGAACCGCACGCTCGTGGTGACCAACACCCTGGCCAACTTCCTGATAGCGCTGTTCGCCCTGGCCAAGGGCAAGCCGCGGCTCGCCCTGATCGGCGCGGTCGTGCCCTTCGTGGCCCTGATCGCCGCCGTGCGGCTGGCCCGGCCGGGCTCGCCGTGGGCCCGCCGCTTCTACCGCCACCGGCCGCGGGCCCGGCGCCGGGCGCGGGTGCGCGCCTACCGGCACGACGCCCGCTGGGCGGCGGTCCGCCACCGCCTTCACGACCTGCTGGCGGGCGCTCCGGACCGGTGATGGCGCTGGCGGTGGGCATCTCCGTGCGGCTTGCGCCGCCGCACGAGCTCCTCGGCGCCGCTGAGCACCAGGACGGCCACGAGGGCCGCGATGTGCTCCCGGCCGGCGAGGTTGGGCTTGACGGCGACCTCGCCCACCATGGCCGCCACCACCACGGTGCAGGTGGCCCAGGCGCGGTAGCGCCAGGCGACGTACACCGCGAGGCCCACGACCGCCGCCGAGGGGCCCGTGTCGATGATGCGGGCCGTGTGCGGGGGCAGCCCGAGCGGCGAGTCCGGCCCCAGGGCCACGCCCAGCCGCGCGTACGTCGTGCCCGCCAGGGTGGCCAGGTACGCCACCGCCAGGGTGCGCCGTACGCCCAGGGCCGCCTCGGCGATGCCGAAGACGATGAGGATCTGTGCCAGCGCGCCCCACACCGGCAGGTCCAGGGCGGGCACGAACAGCGACAGGGGAGTGCGCAGCAGGGCCAGCCACCAGGGCAACTCGGCGCGTACCGAGCCCAGGTGCTGGACGGGGTGGTAGCCCCAGGACTGGTTCTGCACGAGCTGGAAGGCCGCGGTGAGCGCGACCGCCGTCAGCGTCATCGGAATGGAGCGGAGCCGCTTGCGGGCGAACGTCCCCCACACGGCCGCGTAGAGCGGCCCCCACTCGGTGCGCGCGGCGCGAAGCAGCGCCGCGCGGGTCATCGCCGGCTCTCCAGGTGTTTGCGATTGAGCCACTTGGGCAGGCCGGGCGCCTCCAGGAAGCCTTCCGCACGGGCGCTGGCGACGCCGATGCGCAGCAGGTCAGCGCTCTTCTCGAACAGCATGAAACGAGGCTCCCAGATGGGACGGTACTTCGCATTTGCTCGATAAAGAGATTCGATCTGCCACCAGCGGGAGAAGAAGCTCAGCAGCGACCGCCACATCCGCAGCACCGGACCCGCGCCCAGACGCGAGCCGCGCTCGAAGACCGAGCGGAACATGGCGAAGTTCAGCGACACCTGCTCGATGCCGAGTGTGCCGGCCCGCTGCAGCAGCTCGATGACCATGAACTCCATCAGGCCGTTGTCGGAATCCCGGTCACGGCGCATCAGGTCCAGCGACAGCCCCTTCGGCCCCCAGGGCACAAAGCTGAGCAGGGCCCGCAGCCGGCCCTCGGCGTCGAAGCACTCCAGCATCACGCAGCGGCCGTCGGCCGGGTCGCCCAGCCGGCCCAGCGCCATGGAGAAGCCGCGCTCGGTCGCGCCGTCGCGCCAGTCGTCGGCCCGGCGCAGCAGCTCGGCCATCTCCTCCTCGGGGATGTCCTCGTGCCGCCGGACGGTGACGGTGTAGCCGGCGCGGCGCACCCGGTTGTACGCCTGGCGCACCGTGCGCATGGCCCGGCCCTCCAGGGTGAACTCGGCCGTGTCGACGATGGCTTCGTCGCCCAGTTCGAGCGCGTCCATGCCGTGCCGGGCGTAGATCGTGCCGCCCTCCTCGCTCGCGCCCATCACCGCCGGGATCCAGCCGTGCTCGCGCGCCTCGGCCAGCCACGGCTCGATGGCGCCGGGCCACGCCTCCGGGTCGCCGATGGGATCGCCCGAGGCCAGCGAGACCCCGCCGACGACGCGGTAGGTGACGGCGGCCTTGCCCGACGGGGACCAGATGACGCTCTTCTCGCGGCGCAGCGCGAAGTAGCCGAGCGAGTCGCGCTCGCCCCAGCGGTCCAGCAGCGCCCGCAGCTGCTCCTCGTCGCCCGCCGTGAGCGGGTCGGTGGCGCGGCGCGCCCGGAAGGCCGCCCAGACGACCACGATCAGCAGGATCGTGCTCATCACGTTGATGGTGACGTCCACCCAGCCGGGCGGGGCGATGCCGGCGTAGCGCTGGTCGTCGGCGGCGATCGAGATCAGCCGCATCACGCCGTAGTGCCAGCGGTCCAGGAAGGTCGAACGCTGCTCGTCCGTGGCCTGGTTGGTGACCGTCACCAGCCCGGCCGCCAGCAGCGAGGTGACCAGCAGGCCCACCGCCGCCACGGCCGAGGCCAGCTTGGGGTTGGAGCGGTCGCCCTTGGCGTAGAACTCCCGCCGGCCGACCACCAGCGCCGCCGCGAACAGGGCCGTGACGATCAGCGAGAACCAGTTCAGCGGATGCCGGCGGAACTCCGGGAAGAACATCACGAAGACGAGCAGCAGCAGGAGCAGCCCGGCCAGGACGAGGTTGAGGATCCACGCCGCCCGCTTCCGGCGCCGCATGGTGATCGCCAGGAACAGCGACACCACGGCGGGGGAGAAGCCGGCCGTCAGCAGGTACGGCGTGAAGAACTCGTCGACGTTGTGGCGGCGGATGTCCGAACCCAAGGACACCCACACCGCACCCAGGAGGTTGACGAAGGTAACGGCGCGCAAGTACCACACGGCAAAGCCGGCGGCCCGCCGGCGCCAGGCGGAGCCGCGGACGCCCTCATCCGGAGTCAAGCGGACTTCTCCCATGAAAAGTGAGCATATGGGGCGCGGTCTGCGGCGGTCCCGCCCCTGCTCCTACCCCTAGGAGCCCACGGGCAACTCCGCCGCCAGGGCCGCGGCCGCCTGCACCAACGGCAGAGCCAGCAGCGCCCCTGTCCCCTCGCCCACTGTGACGCCCTGATCAAGGAGAGGGTTGAGTGCCATCCGGTCCAGCGCCTTGCCCTGCGCCGGATCACCGCTGCGCTGCCCCGCCAGCCACCAGTCCGGGGCCCGGAACGCCACCCGCTGACCCACCAGCGCACACGCCGCCGTCACCACGCCGTCCAGGATCACCGGCGTCCGGCGCACCGCGCTCTGCAGCAGGAAACCCGTCATCGCCGCCAGATCCGCACCCCCCGCCGTCGCCAGCAGCTGCACCTGGTCACCCAGCACCGGCCGCGCCCGGCGCAGCGCGTCCCGGATCGCCGCGCACTTGCGCATCCACGCCAGATCGTCGATCCCGAACGCCCCCCGGCCGGTCACCACCGAGGCGTCCGTGCCGCACAGCGCGCCGATCAGCACACCGGCCGCCGTCGTACCGCCCACGCTCAGATCGCCCAGCACGATCAGGTCCGTGCCCGAGTCGGCCTCCTCGTCGGCGATCGCCATGCCCGCACGGAACGCCTCCTCCGCCTCCGCGAGCGTCAGGGCGTCCTCGGCGTCGATCCGGCCCGCACCACGGCGCACCCGGTGCCGCGTCACCTCCGCCGGCAGCTCCGCGGGGTCGCAGTCCACGCCCATGTCCACGATGCGCACGTCCACGCCGGCCCGGCGCGCCAGCACCGCCGCGCAGCTCGTGCCGTCGAGCGTCGCCCGGACCAGCTCCACCGCACCGGCCTTCGGGCCGGCCGACACGCCGAGGGAGGCAACGCCGTGATCACCCGCGAACAGCAGCATCTTCGGCCGCTCGACCGGCCTGACCGGCACGCGACCCTGGGCGGCGGCGAGCCACTCGCCCAGCTCGTCCAGGCGGCCGAGGGCACCGGCGCGGGGGTGCGTGCGGCGGGCGCCGCGCTCCTCGGCCTCGCGCCGCACGGCGGCGTCGGGGCGCTCGATCAGCGTGGCGAAGTCATCCAGATTCAGACCGCTCATCCGGCCAACAGTACCCGCGCGGGGGCGAGCTGAAGCCGCTGCGGTACGCCTGCGGCGGGCGCTTCCCCCGGTCTTTAGGGCAGCGCCCCGTCAGGGGCGCGGGGAACTGCGCGATCGGCCACCGGCGGCCTGCAGCCGAAGCCCGGCACTCCGCCTGCGGGTGCGTCGTGGCTTGTCGCGCAGTTCCCCGCGCCCCTACGGGCCTAGCCCCGCAGGGGCAGCGCCTGGCCCGCGACCACCAGCACCACGTGCTCGCATTCGTCGGCGACCGCAGCGTTCAGGCGGCCCAGCTCGTCCCGGAAGCGGCGTCCCGCTGCCGTCGCGGGCACCACGCCGGAGCCGGTCTCGTTGGTCACGAGCACCACCGACCGCCGTGTTTCCCGTATCGCCGCCACCAGCTCCCCCACGCGCTCGGCCAGGGCCGCCGCCCCGCCGCCGGCCCACGTCCCGTCGTCCCATGCCCCGACCGTGTCCATGGCGTCGGTCAGCCACAGCGACAGGCAGTCGATCAGCAGGGGCGGGCCGTCGTCCGCGAGGAGCGGCACCAGGTCGCAGGTTTCGAGCGTGCGCCAGGAGCCCGGGCGGCGTTCCCGGTGGCGGGCCACGCGGGCGGCCCAGTCGCGGTCGCCGTCGCGGGTGCCGCCGGTGGCGACGTAGAGGACGTCGGGGAAGGACTCCAGGCGCCGTTCGGCCTCGACGGATTTGCCGGAGCGGGCCCCGCCGGTGACGAGGGTGCGGCGGGGCACGTCGGGTACGGCGTGGTAGTCGCCGACGACGAGGGTGGTGCCGTCGGGCACGGCGCGGGCGCCGGCGGCGGCGAGGCGCCGGCGCAGTTCGCGCCCCGGGGGCACGTCGTGGTCGAGGTGGACGGCGATGACGTCGGTGGTCGCCCCCACGGCGCCGGTCTCCCGCAGCCGGGCCAGGGCGTCGGGGCGGCCGACGACGTCCAGCAGGACCATGGCGTACGGGGCGGGGGGCGCCGCGGCCAGTCCGGCCGGTGCCGCGCCGGGGGGCAGGTACAGCAGCCGTTCCCCGTCGGGGCCGGTGACCTCGTACCCCGTACCGGGCGCGTCGAGGGCCAGGGCCCGCACACGGTGTCCGCTGATGACCGACAGCTCGCGCCCGTCGGGCACCCGGACGGGCGCGGGCAGGCCGTCGGGCAGTTCGACGGCGGGGCCGTCGTGCGGGTGGGAGAGCAGCACCTGCCGGACGCCGGCGATGGAACGTCCCGCCCGTGCGGCGGCGAAGACCGGCCCCGGGGTGAGGTCGAGCAGCAGGGCGTCGTCGACGAGCAGGGCCGTCGCGGCCCGCGCCGCCTCGCCGGTGGCGCAGGCGCAGGCGGCGCAGGGGCAGCCGGGGCGGGGCAGGCCGTCGGGGGCGCCGGTGCCGAGGAGAGTCAGTTCCACATCACTGATCGTCTCGCGTCCGGATCCGGTGGTCGCGCGGGGCTCACCCTTTCTCGTCCGGCCGATACGCTGGGACCCCCGATGCCCAGGAGGCGCACATGGCGTGGACGTGGCGGTTCGAGAAGACCGACGGGACGAGGACGACTCCCGGCGTGGAGCCGGAGGAGTTCACCACGCAGGGGGATGCGGAGTCCTGGCTCGGCGAGCACTGGCGGGCGCTGCTGGAGGGCGGCGCGGACCAGGTGCGGCTCTTCGAGGACGACACCGAGGTCTACGAGGGCCCCATGAGCCTGCACGCGGCCGCCGAGGAGTGAGTCGCGCCGGTGCGCGGCGGCGGGGTCAGCCGCCGCGCACCCCGCACAGGTGCAGCAGGGCCGCGACCGCCCGGTAGGGGTCGGTGCGGCCGGCCCGCTCCTCGGCGGCGAGCAGCCGGTGGAGCTCGTCCGCGGCCGGGGCCGGTCCGTCGTCGGGGGCGAGGTCGGTGAAGACCCGCACCCCGTACCAGGCGCGCAGCGGGGTGCCGATGCCGGTGAGGGTCGCGGTGAGCGCCTCGCGCCGGTCGGCGCGGGCGGCGAGGCCCAGGCGGTTGGTGTAGCGGGGCGAGTCGAAGGCGGCGAGCGCGGTGTCCCAGTCGCCGGTCAGGCCCGGCCGCAGGGCCAGGGCGTCGGCGTTGCGCACGAGCAGGGACAGCAGCCCGCCGGGGGCGAGCACGCGGGCCAGTGCGGCGATCATGGGATCCGACTCGGGCACGTACATCAGCACGCCGTGGCAGAGCACCACGTCGAAGGCGCCCGGCGGGAAGTGGGCCCCGACCTCCCGGCCGTCACCCCGCACGATGCGCATGCGCTCCTGAATGCCGGGTGGTTCGGCGGCCACGGCCCGCTCCAGGGCCGTGATCATCGCCGGGTCCCGCTCCAGGCCGGTGACCTCGTGGCCGGCCCGGGCCAGCCGCACCGCCTGGGTGCCCTGGCCGGGGCCGACGTCGAGCACGCGCAGGCGCCGGCCGACCGGGAAGAGGGCGGATATCTGCTCGTCGACCTGCCGGGCGAGCAGCTCCTGACGGACGGTGTTCCGTAGCCCCCCGAGCGAGCTCAGCCACTCCTGTGCGCCGCCGCCGAAGCCGGGGGCGTAACCGCTCAGCGCTTCTCCCCGCGCTTGACCTTCGGCTTGGGCAGCCGCAGGCGGCGCATCTGGAGGGTGCGCATCAGCGCGTAGGGCACGGCGCCCTTGAGGTTCTCGTCGGGGAAGCGCTGCTTGAGGGCGCGCTTGAGGGTGAGGCCGAGGTAGGCGGAGTTCAGGACGATCGCGAGGATGACCACGAGCCAGGCCAGCAGGACGTACGCCTGGAACGCCCCGCGGTTGATCATGCTCAGGACGAGGATCAGCACCGCCAGCGGCAGGAAGAACTCCGACACCGAGTAGCGGGCGTCGACGAAGTCGCGGGCGTAGGCGCGCACCGGGCCCTTGTCGCGCACGGGCAGGTAGCGCTCGTCGCCGTTGGCCAGGGCCTCGCGCTGCCGGGCCAGGTCGGCGCGGCGCGCCTCCCGGGCCCGCTTGCCGGCCTCCTTGCGGTCGGCCGGCGTGTGGGCCAGGCTGCGCCGCCGGGCGGTCTCGCTGCGCTTGGGCGTGGGGCGGCCCTTGGGGGCCTGCGGGTCACGGGGCTGCTTGGGCCGGTCCACGTTCACCTGGGGCGACGTGGCCTGCGCTTCCTTCGAACGGCTTCGGAACACGGAACCCAAGGGTACGGCCTTCGCCCGGCGCCCCACCGGCCCGCCCGGGCACGATCCGGCAACGACGGGCGCACGCCCGGCGCGGAGCGCCCCCTTCCGCCCCCGGGGGCCCACTACTCCTCGGGCCGGAGACGACGCGCTGCGCGATCGTCCTGCAGGAGGAGCGCATCCGGGCTCGGACAGTGCGGTAATGGAAGCAGGGCCCGTAGTGTGGGTTCTGCAAGGTTGTGCTGGAGTCCTGGCCGGTCCGCCCGGTCGGTCGGAGAGCTAGACGGTCAGAAGGGGGCGCGCGAGGCCCATGAGCGGTGTCATGAAGCGGATGGGGATGATCTTCCGCGCGAAGGCCAACAAGGCCCTGGACCGGGCCGAGGACCCGCGCGAGACCCTCGACTACTCGTACCAGAAGCAGCTGGAGCTGCTGCAGAAGGTGCGCCGCGGGGTCGCGGACGTCGCGACGTCCCGCAAGCGCCTGGAGCTGCAGCTGGGCCAGCTGCAGAGCCAGTCGACCAAGCTGGAGGAGCAGGGCCGCAAGGCGCTCGCCCTCGGCCGCGAGGACCTGGCCCGTGAGGCGCTCACCCGCCGGGCGGCGCTCCAGCAGCAGGTCAGCGACCTGCAGACGCAGCACCAGACCCTCCAGGGCGAGGAGGAGAAGCTCACCCTCGCCTCCCAGCGCCTGCAGGCCAAGGTGGACGCCTTCCGCACCAAGAAGGAGACCATCAAGGCGACCTACACCGCCGCCCAGGCCCAGACCCGCATCGGCGAGGCCTTCTCCGGCATCTCCGAGGAGATGGGCGACGTGGGCCTGGCCATCCAGCGTGCCGAGGACAAGACCGCCCAGATGCAGGCCCGGGCCGGTGCCATCGACGAGCTGCTCGCCTCCGGCGCGCTCGACGACCCGACCGGCATGGCCAAGGACGACCTCACCGCCGAGCTCGACCGCCTCTCCGGCGGCTCGGACGTGGAGCTGGAACTGCAGCGGATGAAGGCCGAGCTCGCCGGTGGCGGCGAGCGCCAGGCCATCGAGGGCGGCGCCGGTCAGCAGGCGCAGCAGGCCCACCACCAGGACCGCCCGCGCTTCGACAAGAGCTGACCCGAGGAGGCCGGACATGATCGTACGGATCATGGGGGAGGGCCAGTGGAAGGTCGACGACGCGCACTTCGCCGAGCTCAACAAGCTCGACGACGAGCTGCTGGAGGAGATGGAGGGCGGTGACGAGGCCGGCTTCCGCCGCACCCTCGGCGCCCTGCTCGACGCCGTGCGTCGCCTCGGCGGCCCGCTGCCCGACGACGCCCTCGAACCGTCCGAACTGATCCTGCCCGGGCCCGACGCCACGCTGGCGGAGGTCCGCGAGATGCTCAGCGACGACGGCCTCATCCCCGGGTGACCGCGCCGCCGCCCGGCCCGCGCCCCACGGCACGACCTCGACCACCGCATCGCGCCCCCGTCCGCCCGGGACGGGGGCGCGACGCGCTCACCGCCCGCGCCACGGCCCCGGAGGGGACCCGCGATGACCTCCCTCGCCGGCACCGGCCTCGCCCGGCCGCACCGCTGGCTGCGCAGCCACCCGTACGCCGCCGACGGCCTGCTGGCCGTCGTCGTCTTCGCGCTCGTCCTCATCGGCGTCTACCTCGGCCCGCACCCCGACCGCAGGATCCCGGCGGCCGGTTTCGTGCTGCTGTCGGCGGCCGCCTCCGCCTGCCTGATCGCCCGGCGCCTGGTGCCGCGTGCCGTCCTCGCCCTGACATGCGTGCTGACGGTCGTGGCCACGGTCGCCGACCACGACGGGCCGGCCCGTACGCAGATCGCCATGAGCGCCGCCGTCGCCCTGTACACGGTCGCCGCCCGCACCGAGCGCCCCACCGCCTGGCGGATCGTGGCCGGCACGGTCGCCGTGCTGACGGGCGTCGTCATGTTCTTCGGGCCGCCGCCCTGGTACGCGCAGGAGAACTTCGGCCTGCTGGCCTGGACCGCGCTGGCCGGTGCCGCCGGCGACGCCGTCCGCAGCCGCCGGGCCTACGTGGCCGCCGTCGAGGAGCGCGCCCTGCGCGCCGAGCGCACCCGCGAGGAGGAGGCCCGCCGCCGCGTCGCCGAGGAGCGGCTGCGCATCGCCCGTGAGCTGCACGACGTCGTCGCCCACCACATCGCGCTGGTCAATGTGCAGGCCGGGGTGGCCTCGCACGTCATGGACAGCCGCCCCGACCAGGCCCGGCAGGCCCTGGCCCACGTCCGCGAGGCCGGCCGCTCGGCCCTGGAGGAGTTACGGGCCACCGTCGGGCTGCTGCGGCAGTACGGCGATCCCGAGGCGCCCACCGAGCCGGCGCCCGGCCTCGGTGTGCTGGACCAGCTCGTCGACGGCTTCGGCCGGGTGGGCCTGCACGTCGACGTCGTCGCCGCCTCCACGCTGCCCGGCGGGCCCGGCACCGGCCGGGGCGCGGCGAAGGCCGCCGCGGTCGTCGGGCCGCTGCCGGCGGCCGTGGACCTCACCGCCTACCGGGTGCTGCAGGAGGCCCTGACCAATGTGCACAAGCACGCCGGCCCCGGCGCCCGCGCCGAGGTCGCCCTGCTGCGCAGCGCGGACCGGCTGGATCTGACGGTGCTGGACGACGGCGGGGCCGGCGGGCCGGCGCCCGGGAGGATGCCGGAGGAGGGCGAGGAGGCGCCGGGCGGGCACGGCCTGATCGGCATGCGCGAGCGCGCCGCGGCGCTCGGCGGCACCTGCGAGGCCGGCCCGCGGGGCGGCTCGGTGGCGGCCGGCTTCCGGGTGCGTACCGTCCTGCCGCTGCAGTCGCGCTCCGTGCGGGACGGGCAGGGGCCGGCCGGACCCTAGGCTGAGCCGCATGACTGAGCCGATCACCGTGGTCCTGGCGGACGACCAGGCGCTGCTGCGCAGCGCGTTCAAGGTACTGGTCGAGTCCGAGCCGGGCATGCGGGTCGTGGGGGAGGCGGCGGACGGTGCCGCGGCGGTGCGCCTGGCGCGTGCGCACGTGCCGGACGTGGTGCTGATGGACATCAGGATGCCGGGGACGGACGGGCTCGCCGCCACGCGCGAGATCTGCGCCGATCCGGCGCTGGGGGCGGTACGGGTGGTGATGCTGACGACGTTCGAGGCCGACGAGTACGTGGTGCAGGCGCTGCGGGCCGGCGCCTCGGGCTTCCTGGGCAAGGGCGCGGAGCCGGAGGAGCTGCTGGCCGCGATACGCATCGCGGCGGCGGGGGAGGCGCTGCTGTCGCCGGCGGCGACGAAGGGCCTGATCGCGCGGTTCCTCGCGCAGCCGCAGGGCACCGGGCACGATCCGTCGGGCCCGGGCCCGACGGGCCTGGAGGGGCTGACCGCGCGGGAGCGCGAGGTGCTGGTGCAGGTGGCCCGGGGGCTGTCGAACGACCAGATCGGCGAGCGGCTGGCGGTGAGCCCGCTGACCGTCAAGACGCATGTGAACCGCGCGATGGCCAAGCTGGGCGCGCGCGACCGGGCCCAGCTGGTGGTGGTCGCCTACGAGTCGGGCCTGGTGCAGCCGGGCACGGGGTGAGCACCGGGCGAACGCAAAGGGCGGGGCGCACGCAGCGCCCCGCCCTCTGCGTTCGCCGGCCCGCTACGGCAGGGCCAGCATCCGCTCCAGGGCGAGCTTGGAGAAGCTCGCGACCTCGGGGTCGACCTCGATGCGGTTGACGACCTTGCCGTCGGCCAGGGACTCCAGGGCCCACACCAGGTGCGGCAGGTCGATGCGGTTCATGGTGGAGCAGAAGCAGACGGTCTTGTCGAGGAAGACGATCTCCTTGCCCTGGTCGGCGAATCGGTTCGCCAGGCGCCGGACCAGGTTCAGCTCCGTACCGATGGCCCACTTCGAGCCGGCCGGGGCGGCCTCCAGCGTCTTGATGATGTACTCCGTGGAGCCGACGTAGTCGGCCGCCGCGACGACCTCGTGCCGGCACTCGGGGTGCACCAGGACGTTCACGCCCGGGATGCGCTCGCGCACGTCCTCGACCGAGTTCAGCGAGAAGCGGCCGTGGACGGAGCAGTGGCCGCGCCACAGGATCATCTTGGCCGCGCGCAGCTCCTCGACGGTCAGGCCGCCGTTCGGCTTGTGCGGGTTGTAGAGGACGCAGTCCTCCAGCGACATGCCCATGTCGCGCACCGCGGTGTTGCGGCCCAGGTGCTGGTCGGGCAGGAAGAGCACCTTCTCGCCCTGCTCGAACGCCCACTTCAGGGCCCGCTCGGCGTTGGAGGAGGTGCAGATGGTGCCGCCGTGCTTGCCGGTGAAGGCCTTGATGTCGGCGGAGGAGTTCATGTACGAGACGGGGACCGTCACCTCGGCTATGCCGGCCTCGGTCAGCACGTCCCAGCACTCGGCGACCTGCTCGGCGGTGGCCATGTCGGCCATGGAGCAGCCGGCGGCCAGGTCCGGCAGGATGACCTGCTGGGCGTCGGAGGTGAGGATGTCGGCCGACTCGGCCATGAAGTGCACACCGCAGAAGACGATGTACTCCGCGTCCGGCCGGGCGGCCGCATCGCGCGCCAGCTTGAAGGAGTCGCCGGTCACGTCCGCGAACTGGATGACCTCGTCGCGCTGGTAGTGGTGGCCCAGGACGAAGACCTTGTCCCCGAGCCGCGCCTTGGCCGCCCGGGCCCGCTCCACCAGGTCCGGGTCGGACGGTGCCGGCAGGTCGCCGGGGCACTCCACGCCGCGCTCGCTCTTCGGGTCGGCCTCACGGCCGAGCAGCAGCAGGGCGAGCGGCGAGGCGGAGGGGTCCTGGAACTCCAGGGGCTGGGCGGTGGTCACGACACGCACCCTTTCTTTCTGCAGACGCCCGGTGGGGCCTAATCGTCAATTTGACGCTATCTATCATAACCGCTTCGTGTCAGTTTGACGATGCCGCTCGCGTCAATGTGACGCATTCCCGATCCGGCGACGGGTGTGCGAGCATGAAAGGCGGGCGTCACCGTGTGGACACCCGTAACCCGGAATGAATCCGGGACCACGTCGGTTGCTGGCGTAAGCAAGCAGTCCGCACCCGTACCAAGACCCGGGAGTGAAGCAGATGTCCGTTCAGGACGAGAAGACCACTGTGAGCGACGGCATCCTCCTGTCCGACGCCGCGGCCGCCAAGGTCAAGAGCCTGCTGGAGCAGGAGGGCCGGGACGACCTCGCCCTGCGTGTCGCCGTCCAGCCCGGTGGCTGCTCCGGTCTGCGCTACCAGCTCTTCTTCGACGAGCGCTCGCTCGACGGCGATGTCGTCAAGGACTTCGACGGCGTCAAGGTCGTCACCGACCGCATGAGCGCCCCGTACCTGGGCGGTGCCTCCATCGACTTCGTCGACACCATCGAGAAGCAGGGCTTCACGATCGACAACCCCAACGCCACCGGCTCCTGCGCCTGCGGCGACTCGTTCAGCTGAGCCGGCCGAACGCCTGACGTGAGGAAGGGCGGCACCCCTCGGGGGTGCCGCCCTTCTGCTCCTTCTCCCGCCGTCACTTCTCCTGCAGCGCGTTCACCTTGGCGCCCGTCGTCAGGTCCACCACCGACCGGTCGCCCAGCGGCTCGTCCAGCGAGACCGTCGCGTCGAAGCGCTTGAGCATCAGGACGCAGTAGCGGCCCGGATCCTTCTCGGTCGCGGTGACCTTGACCGTCACCGCCCGCTCCGACTGCTCGGCCGAGGCCGCGTAGGTGCTGCACACCCCGCCCCAGAAGTGCAGGACGAGCTTCCTGCCGCCGTCGGCCGGCGTGTACGACTCCACCCGCACCGGCCCCGACTTCGCGGGCGCCGACGCGGAGCCGCCGGACGGCGCCGCGCCGCCGGGGCCCTGCCCGGCGATGTACTGCGGATCGATCGCCGGCTGGGCGACCGTGATCGTGCCGCCCTTGGGCATGCCGGGCATCTCCACCGTGAACAGCCACGAGGGCACCAGCGCCGGCCGGCCCCCCACGGACTGCGCCGACAGCGCGAACGTCGCCCCGCGCACCGTCGCCGGCTCCGGGCCCTTGCCGGGCGGTGTCGGGCACCCGGCGTCCGGGGCCGGGCCGTCCTGCCGGAACGGGACCGCCGTCGCGCAGCCGCCGGTCGTCGGACGGCCGGTGCCGGCCCCCTTGTTCAGCTCGTCGAGCGCCTGCTGCGCGGTCACCAGCGGGTACGTCGCCCCCGCCGGCGGCAGCTGCAGCTGCCCGTTGCCCGAGGCCACCTTGCCGTCCGCACCGATCTGCAACGTCGTCTGCCAGCCGTAGGTGGGCAGCGAGCCCACCACCGGATCGGCGGTCACCGTGCGCAGGGCGCCGAAGACCTTGCCGGCGTCCGTCCTCGCCCCCTCCTGGCCCAGGGCCTTCAGTACGGGCGCCGCGGCCCTGCGCGCCGTGTCCTCCGACACCGGCTGCGCGGCGGCGGGGTCCGGCGGCGGGGGCGAACCCTCCTTGAAGGAGGGGCACTTCGCCCCGGGCCCCTCGGGCTCCTGCCGCGGGCCCGCGCCCGGCGGGTGCTCGCAGTGCGCGCCGCCCGGCACGCCGTAGCGCGTGTACGCCCAGCTGCCCGGCCCCTGCCGGGCCACCTGCAGCGTGGGCCCCGCCGCGTCCGGGGTGCCGCCCACCGTCCAGGTGTCGCCGGCCTGCCGGGGCGTACCGGAGATTCCCAGCGCCTTGGCCAGGGCGGCCACCTGGTCGGCGGTCACCTCGCGGGCCGGCAGCCGGACGGCGGCGCTGCGCGGCCCGTCCGGCAGCCTGCCCGCCGCCCGGTAGAGCACGCCGTGCGGGTCCGGCTCGCCCGGCGCGATGCCCTGCGAGGGCCCGCCCGGGCTCGTCCGGGCGCCGAAGCCGTCCAGGGCCAGGGGTGGTGGGGTGCTGCTGTTGCCGCCGGTCGCGGGCGCCGGGGCGCCGCCGCCCTCCGAGGCCGTGGACGCCCAGTACGCGGCGCCGCCACCGGCCAGCAGGACGGCCGCCGCCACCGACGCCACCACCAGCGGCGATCGCCGCCGCCGGGTGCCGGTGCCGTCGTCCGCCGGGCCGTCCCCGGTGCGCTCGGTGCCCTCGGTGCTCACCGCATCGCTCCTTCGCTCCGCTCAAAGTGAAGTACTGCCGCATCCCCCGGGAAGGGGACGCCACTTGGACGGGGCGCAGGAGCCGCCGGTTCCACCCGGTGCGGGACCGCGTCGTCAGTCGCCGTACTCCGCCATCGCGTCCAGCAGCCGGGCCGAGCGCGCGGGTACCGAGATCCCGTGGATGAGCGACAGCGGCGTCCGCTCGGCGGCACCCCGCCCCCCGGGGTCCCGGGGGGCGCCCCACTCCGGGGCCATCCGGGCGCAGCAGCGGCACAGCTCGGCCAGCGAACCCGGCTCCCGGGGTGGTGTGACGTCCTTCACAGTCTTCGGCATACCCGCACCGTACGCACGCGACGGCGTGCCGTGAAAGACCTACTATTAGGTAGATTTATGCACGGAGCGGCGAGAACCGGACCCGGTCGTCTTCCCACGAACCGGTAACGTGGGATGGCTCGTCATGCTCAGCCATGTCCCCGTCCCACGCCCTCAGGGAGCAGACCCTCCGTGCGTATCGCTGTCACCGGCTCCATCGCCACCGACCACCTGATGACCTTCCCCGGCCGCTTCGCCGACCAGCTCGTGGCGGACCAGCTGCACACCGTCTCCCTCTCCTTCCTCGTCGACGAACTCGACGTGCGCCGCGGCGGCGTCGGTCCCAACATCTGCTTCGGCATGGGCCTGCTGGGCCTGCGGCCCGTCCTCGTCGGCGCCGCCGGCAACGACTTCGCCGACTACCGCGCTTGGCTCGACCGGCATGGCGTCGACACCGCCTCCGTGCACATCTCCGAGGTCCTGCACACCGCGCGGTTCGTCTGCACCACGGACACCGACCACAACCAGATCGCGTCCTTCTACACCGGCGCCATGAGCGAGGCCCGCCAGATCGAGCTGCAGCCGGTGGCCGACCGCGTCGGCGGCCTGGACCTCGTCCTCATCGGCGCCGACGACCCCGAGGCGATGCTGCGCCACACCGAGGAGTGCCGCACCCGGGGCATCCCCTTCGCCGCCGACCCCTCCCAGCAGCTCGCCCGCATGGACGGCGACGACATCCGGGTGCTGGTCGACGGGGCGAAGTACCTGTTCAACAACGAGTACGAGAAGGCGCTCATCGAGTCCAAGACGGGCTGGACGGGCGAGGAGATCCTCGAGCGCGTCGGCACCCGCATCACCACCCTCGGCTCGCGCGGCGTGCGCATCGAGCGGCGCGGCGAGCCGGTCGTCGAGGTCGGCGTCCCGCAGGAGGAGGCCAAGGTCGACCCGACCGGCGTGGGCGACGCCTTCCGCGCGGGCTTCCTGGCCGGCCTGACGTGGGAGCTGCCGCTGGAGCGCTCGGCCCAGCTGGGCTGCATGCTGGCGACGCTCGTCATCGAGACCCTGGGCACCCAGGAGTACGAGCTGCGGCGCGGCCACTTCATGGAGCGCTTCACCAAGGCGTACGGCGAGGACGCCGCCACCGAGGTGCGCAAGCACCTGGCGTGAGCCCTGGGGCTCCGCCCCCACCCGGCGCCCCGAAGGGGCGCGGGGCAGGGCCGATCTGCGGCTGCCGCCGCGTGGGCGCGATCGGCCACCGACGGCCCGCAGCGGACGCGCCGTCCGACCTGCGGGCGCGTCGTGGCCTGGCGCGCCACGCGGCGGCAGCCGCACATCGGCCCTGCCCCGCGCCCCTACGGGGTGCCGTCAGGCGCGGCGGCGCACCGTGTAGGCCACGCCGCGCTCGGCGGCGCGCTCGCCGACGTACTCCTGCCCGCGCATCTCGCACCACGCCGGGATGTCGAGGCGCGCCGCCTCGTCGTCGGAGAGCACCGTCACCAGCCCCCCGACCGGCACGTCGCCGATCACCTTCGCCAGCTCGATCACCGGAATCGGGCACCGCTTGCCGAGCGAGTCGACGACCAGCTCCTCGCCGGCGGGGGAGACGGCCGCCGATGCCCCCGTCGGCGCCCCCAACTGCTCCCGCACCCCGGCCACGATGCCCGGCAGCGCGGTGAGGAAGGCGTCGACCTCCGCCGCCGTCGTGCCGCGCGGCAGCGACACCCGTACGTTGCCCTCCGACAGCACCCCCATCGCCCGCAGCACATGGCTCGGCTCCAGCGTGCTGGAGGTGCAGGAGGAGCCGGAGGAGACGGAGAAGCCCGCGCGGTCCAGGGCGTGCAGCAGCGTCTCGCCGTCGACGTACAGGCAGGAGAACGTGACCAGGTGCGGCAGCCGGTGCACCGGGTCGCCGACCACCTCCACGTCGGGGACGAGCTGCGCGACCCGCTCGCGGACGTGGTCGACCAGGACGCGCAGCCGGGCGTCCTCCGCGGCGGCCTCCGCGCGCACGGCGCGCAGCGAGGCGGCGGCCGCGACGACGGCGGGGATGTCGGGGTAGCCGGGGGCGCGTCCGTTCTCCCGCTCGTCGGCCGGGCCCGGCAGGGCGAAGCGGGTTCCCTTGCGCACGGCCAGCAGGCCGACCCCGGGCGGGCCGCCCCACTTGTGGGCGCTGGCGGTCAGCAGCGACCAGCCCTCCTCGACCGGGCCCCAGCCGAGCGACTGGGCCGCGTCGACCAGCAGTGGTACGCCCGCCTCCCGGCAGGCCCGGGCCGCCTCGGCCACCGGCTGGCGGGTGCCGACCTCGTGGTTGGCGGACTGCAGGGCGGCGAGGGCGGTGTCGGGGCGCAGGGCGGCGACCCACTCGTCCGTACGGACGCGCCCGTGACGGTCGACGGGGACCTCGGTCACGGTGCCGCCGGCCGCTTCGAGTGCGGCGCCGGAGTGCAGCACGGCGGAGTGTTCGACGGCGGAGACGACCAGATGGCGGCCGACCCGGCGGCGTCCGGCGAGGGCGCCGGCGATGCCGTCGTGCAGGGCGCGCGTACCCGATGGGGTGAAAACCAGTTCGTCCGGTCGACAGCCCACGGCTTCCGCGGCCGTCTCGCGGGCGGCGTCCAGCAGCAGCCGGGCGCGCCGGCCCTCCCGGTACAGGCGGGTGGGGTCGGCCCAGCCCTCGTCGAGGGCGGCCAGCAGCGCCTGGCGGGCGACCGGGTGCAGGGGGGCGGAGGAGGCGGCGTCGAAGTAGGGCACGAGGGGAACGCTAACCCCATCGCCGGCGGAGTCGGAGCCTGCCCGGCCGGGCGTCTGACGGAGTGCCGGAAGGGCTCCGGAGCTGCAGATTCCACCCCTTCGGGGACCGGACCGGCGCGTTGGGCACCCTCCCCGCGCGGCCCCAGATAGCGTCCAGTAGGGTTTGGTCCGCATAAACATCCAAACCCCTGCCCGCAGCGGGCCGGCGACCGACCAGCGAGACGGCCGCAGCCGGCCGCACGGGCGAGACTCTCGGGAAGGCGCTACGTGAGTCCCAACGGCTCCGACCGCTCGTCGCGGCGCCCGGTGCGGCGGAAGCTGCTGCAGGCGCTGGCCGCGGGCGCTGTCCTGGCGACCGCCACCGGTTGCACATCGAAGGACTTCCCCCGCCTCGGCATGCCAACGCCCGTCACGGAAGAGGCGCCGCGGATCCTCTCCCTCTGGCAGGGCTCCTGGGCCGCCGCTCTGGCGATCGGTGTCCTGGTGTGGGGCCTGATCATCTGGAGCGTCATCTTCCACCGGCGCAGCAGGTCGAAGGTGGAGATTCCCAAGCAGACCCGGTACAACATGCCCATCGAGGCGCTGTACACCGTGGTCCCGATCATCATCGTGTCGGTGCTCTTCTACTTCACCGCGCGCGATGAGAACAAGCTCCTGACGAACCCTGACAAGCCGCAGCACGTCATCAACGTGGTGGGCTTCCAGTGGAGCTGGGCGTTCAACTACATGGAGAACGTCGACGGCAACACGGCCACCCCGGCCAAGCCGCTCCGCGAGAACAAGGAGCTCGACGCGATCCCGGACCGGTTCCTGAGCAAGGCACCGCAGGGCGCGGAGGGCGTCTACGAGGTCGGCATCCCCGGCGACCGCAACCCGCAGACGGGCAACCCGGGCCCGACCCTGTGGCTCCCCAAGGGTGAGACCGTCCAGTTCGTCCTCACCTCGCGCGACGTCATCCACTCCTTCTGGGTGGTGCCGTTCCTGATGAAGCAGGACGTCATCCCGGGCCACACCAACAGCTTCACGGTGACCCCCAACAAGGAGGGCACCTTCCTGGGCAAGTGCGCCGAGCTCTGCGGCCAGGACCACTCCCGGATGCTCTTCAACGTCAAGGTCGTCTCCCCCGAGCGGTACCGGGCGCACCTGAAGGAGCTGGCGGCAAAGGGTCAGACCGGCTACCAGCCGGCGGGCATCGCGCAGACGGATCACGCGAAGAACGCGGAGACCAAGAACAAGTGAGCATCCTCAACGAACCCCAGGGTGCCGCCGCCGCAACAGCCACGGCAGCACCACCCGTACGCCAGAAGCAGCCGGGCAATCAGGTGATCAAGTGGCTCACCACCACTGACCACAAGACCATCGGCACGCTCTACCTGGTCACGTCGTTCGCGTTCTTCTGCATCGGCGGCCTCATGGCGCTCCTCATGCGCGCCGAGCTGGCCCGTCCCGGCACGCAGATCATGTCGAACGAGCAGTTCAACCAGGCGTTCACGATGCACGGCACGATCATGCTGCTGATGTTCGCGACGCCGCTGTTCGCCGGTTTCGCGAACTGGATCATGCCGCTGCAGATCGGCGCGCCCGACGTGGCGTTCCCGCGGCTGAACATGTTCGCCTACTGGCTCTACCTGTTCGGCTCGCTGATCGCGGTGGCCGGCTTCCTCACCCCGCAGGGTGCGGCCGACTTCGGATGGTTCGCCTACTCCCCGCTGTCGGACGCGGTCCGCTCGCCGGGCGTCGGCGCCGACATGTGGATCATGGGTCTGGCCTTCTCCGGCTTCGGCACGATCCTCGGTTCGGTCAACTTCATCACCACGATCATCTGCATGCGCGCGCCGGGCATGACGATGTTCCGCATGCCGATCTTCACCTGGAACGTGCTGCTGACCGGTGTGCTGGTCCTGCTGGCCTTCCCGGTGCTCGCGGCCGCGCTGTTCGCCCTGGAGGCGGACCGCAAGTTCGGGGCCCACGTCTTCGACGCCGCCAACGGCGGTGCCCTGTTGTGGCAGCACCTCTTCTGGTTCTTCGGCCATCCCGAGGTGTACATCATCGCCCTGCCGTTCTTCGGCATCATTTCCGAGGTCATCCCGGTCTTCTCCCGCAAGCCGATGTTCGGTTACTGGGGTCTGATCGCGGCGACGATCTCGATCGCGGGTCTGTCGGTGACCGTGTGGGCGCACCACATGTACGTCACCGGTGGTGTGCTGCTGCCGTTCTTCTCCTTCATGACCTTCCTGATCGCGGTCCCGACCGGTGTGAAGTTCTTCAACTGGATCGGCACCATGTGGAAGGGCTCGTTGTCCTTCGAGACCCCGATGCTGTGGGCCGTCGGCTTCCTGATCACCTTCACCTTCGGTGGTCTGACCGGCGTCATCCTGGCCTCGCCCCCGATGGACTTCCACGTCTCCGACTCGTACTTCGTCGTCGCGCACTTCCACTACGTCATCTTCGGCACCGTGGTCTTCGCGATGTTCTCCGGCTTCCACTTCTGGTGGCCGAAGTTCACGGGCAAGATGCTGGACGAGCGCCTGGGCAAGATCACCTTCTGGACGCTGTTCGTCGGCTTCCACGGCACCTTCCTCGTCCAGCACTGGCTGGGTGCCGAGGGCATGCCGCGCCGTTACGCCGACTACCTGGCCTCCGACGGCTTCACCACGCTGAACACCATCTCGACCATCAGCTCCTTCCTGCTGGGCCTGTCGATCCTGCCGTTCTTCTACAACGTCTGGAAGACCGCCAAGTACGGCAAGAAGGTCGAGGTCGACGACCCGTGGGGCTACGGCCGTTCGCTGGAGTGGGCGACCTCCTGCCCGCCGCCGCGGCACAACTTCCTCACCCTGCCGCGGATCCGCTCCGAATCCCCGGCGTTCGACCTGCACCACCCGGAGATCGCGGCCCTCGAGCTCGAAGAGAACCTCGCGGGCGAGAAGGCCCTCGCGGGCGGCAAGGAGGCCGGCAAGTGAAGATCCAGGGCCGGATGTTCCTGTGGCTGTCCCTCTTCATCCTCGCCATGGCGGTCGTCTACGGCGTGTGGTCGAAGGAGGTGGCCGGTACCACCGCGCTGTTCATGGCCTTCGGTCTGTGCGTCATGGTCGGCTACTACCTGGCGTTCACCGCACGCCGGGTGGACGCCGGTGCGCAGGACAACAAGGAGGCCGACGTTGCCGACGACGCCGGTGAGCTGGGCTTCTTCGCCCCGCACAGCTGGCAGCCGCTCTCCCTGGCCGTCGGTGGTGCCCTCGCCTTCATGAGCATCTGCTTCGGCTGGTGGCTCATGTACTTCTCGGCACCGATCATCCTGGTCGGCCTCTTCGGCTGGGTGTTCGAGTTCTACCGCGGCGAGAACCAGAACCAGTAAGGGCTCGCCCCGGCGAACCCCGGAGGGCCCCGCACACCGACACGGTGTGCGGGGCCCTTTCGCATGCGGTGGTCGTGTGCGGCGGTCGCAGGCGGCGGGTCGTATGCACCGGACGGGCGGCACCCGTTTGCAGGCGCAGCGAGCGCCGCGCGCGGCCGTTTTTCCTACGGTATGACCATGAATCACTCACCTCGCCGCCGTCCGGCGCGCGGCCGCACGGCAGTGGCCGGCGCCCTGCTGCTGGCCTGCGCGGTTCCGGGGCTCACCGGCTGCGGATCGGGCAACCCACTGGCCGACCGGCCGTACGACGCCTCGGACCAGGTGGGTGTCGCCGGCGCGGGGGAGACCCGGCAGGCCGACCCGGCCAAGCCGCTGGAGGTGGAGGCCACCGGCGGCGACCGCATCACCGACGTCACCGTCACCGACGCCGCCGGACGCTACGTCAAGGGCGAGCTCGCGCCCGACGGCTCGCGCTGGCACAGCACCGGCGCCCTGTCCGCCGGCGCCCACTACACCGTGCGCATCAGCACGGAGGACGAGGACGGCGCCCAGGGGCGCCGCACGATCGACTACGAGACCAGCCGGGCCAAGCGGGTGCTGCGCCTCGCCTTCGGCCCGCAGAGCGGCACCTACGGCGTCGGACAGCCCATCACCGCCGAGCTGAGCGAGCCGGTCTCCGACCCGGCCGCCCGGGCCGTGGTCGAGCGCACCCTGCGGGTGGAGTCCGACCCTCCGGTGGAGGGCGCCTGGCACTGGGTGGACAACCGCACCCTGCACTACCGCCCCCAGGAGTACTGGCCTGCGCACGCCACCATCGACGTCCGGGCCGCCCTGGAGGGCATCAAGGTCGGCGGCGGGCTGTACGGCGGGCCGGTGCAGGGCGTCCACCTGACCACAGGCGACCGGGTGGAGGCCGTCACGGACGCCAGCGCCCACTACATGACGGTGCTGAAGAACGGCCAGGAGATCCGCTCCATCCCGGTGACCACCGGCAAGCCCGGCTACGCCACCCGCAACGGCATCAAGGTCGTCCTCGGCCAGGAGTCCTTCGTGCGCATGCGCGGCACCAGCATCGGCATCTCCGAGGGCAGCTCCGACGCCTACGACCTGCCGGTCTACTGGGCCACCCGGGTCACCTGGAGCGGCGAGTACGTGCACGCCGCCCCCTGGTCCGAGGGCTCCCAGGGCTGGGACAACGTCAGCCACGGGTGCACCGGCATGAGCACCGCCAACGCCAAGTGGTTCTTCGACAACGTGCGCGTGGGCGACATCGTCAAGGTCGTCGGCAGCGCCGGGGCCACCATGACGCCCTTCGACAACGGCTTCGGCGACTGGAACATGTCCTGGAAGCAGTGGCGCGAGGGCAGCGCCCTGGTGGCCGGCAAGCGCGAGGGCACCGGTCCGGCCGACACCGCCCGGCTGCGGCCCCAGGTGTGACGGCGGGGCCCCTCAGGCCTCGACGGACAGCCGCTGGCGCAGCAGCTCCGCCAGCGCCTCGGCGAACGCCACCGGATCCACCGGATGGGTGACAACGGCCTCCGCCCTGCTCCAGGAGGCCAGCCAGGCATCCTGCGGCCGGCCGATCAGCAGCAGCACCGGCGGGCAGCGGAAGACCTCGTCCTTCAGCTGCCGGCACACCCCCATGCCGCCCGCAGGGGCCGTCTCGCCGTCCAGCACGCACACGTCCACCCGGCGTTCCTCCAGGGTCCGCAGCACCGCCGGCAACGTGGCGCACTCCAGGTACTCCACCTCGGGAAGACCGGTGGCCGGGCGCCTGCCGCCCGCCAGCCGCACCTGTTCGCGCGTGTGCGCGTCATCGCTGTACACCAGCACCGTTGCGGTCGGCTGCATCGTTCCTCCAGGTCGTGGGAGTGACGCTCATGAACGGACGGCTCAGCGCGGATGCTACTCCGCGCGGGGGCCGTGATGGGCCGTACGAGCAGCGCACAGCGTCTTGACACACCGAACGGCACCCCCCGGAGTGAGCGCGAGATAAGCGACCGACATAATGTCGGTCGTGGCGACAGCAACAGCAGTAGATACCGGGCACGCGCACCCCTCGGTCAACCGACCGAACCTCACCAGCGTCGGAACCATCATCTGGCTGAGTTCCGAGCTGATGTTCTTCGCGGCCCTCTTCGCGATGTACTTCACCCTGCGATCGGTGACGGGTGCCGACCACTGGAAGGAAATGGCCTCGGCCCTGAACCTTCCGTTCTCGGCGACCAACACGACGATCCTGGTGCTCTCCTCGCTCACCTGTCAGCTCGGCGTGTTCGCGGCCGAGCGCGGTGACGTCAAGAAGCTGCGCACCTGGTTCATCGTCACGTTCGTGATGGGTGCCATCTTCATCGGCGGTCAGGTGTACGAGTACACGAGCCTGGTCAAGGACGAGGGCCTGTCCCTGTCCTCCGACCCGTACGGCTCGGTGTTCTACCTGACGACCGGCTTCCACGGCCTGCACGTGACGGGCGGTCTCATCGCCTTCCTGCTGGTCCTGGGCAGGACGTACGCGGCCAAGAGGTTCACCCACCACCAGGCGACGGCGGCCATCGTCGTGTCCTACTACTGGCACTTCGTCGACGTGGTCTGGATCGGCCTCTTCGCCACGATCTACTTGATCAAGTAATCGGTCCCGTCCCGCACCGGACCATCAGTCCAGCATCGACGCAGAAGATCCTGACACCGGGGTAATCCGTGAAAAAGCTCTCCGCACGACGACGCCATCCGCTGGCGGCGGTCGTCGTCCTACTCTTCGCGCTGGCGGTAACCGGGGGGCTGTACGCCGCGTTCGCGCCGGCCGAGTCGGCCAAGGCCGATGACAGCGCCCAGTCCCTCGCCATCGAGGAGGGCAAGAAGCTCTACTCCGTGGGCTGCGCCAGCTGCCACGGCACCGGCGGTCAGGGCACCTCCGACGGGCCGAGCCTGATCGGCGTGGGCTCCGCCGCCGTGGACTTCCAGGTCGCCACCGGCCGCATGCCGCTGCAGCAGCAGGGCGCCCAGGCGCCCCGCAAGAAGGTGGTCTACTCGCAGGCCGAGATCGACCAGCTCGCCGCGTACATCGCCTCCCTCGGCGCGGGCCCGGTCGCTCCGACCAAGAGCCAGTACAGCCCCGACGGCGCCGACATCGCCAAGGGCGGGGAGCTCTTCCGTACGAACTGCGCCCAGTGCCACAACTTCACCGGCAAGGGCGGCGCGCTCTCGAACGGCAAGTACGCCCCGTCGCTCGAGGGCGTCAACCCGAAGCACATCTACGAGGCCATGCAGACCGGCCCGCAGAACATGCCTTCCTTCCCCGACACGACGATGTCCGAGAAGAACAAGAAGGACATCATCGCGTACCTCGACACGGTCAACAGCGACAAGACCAAGAACCCGGGCGGCCTCGAACTGGGCGGTCTCGGCCCGGTCAGCGAGGGTCTGTTCGCGTGGATCTTCGGTCTGGGCGCGTTGGTCGCCGTCGCCATCTGGGTCGCCGCCCACACCGCCAAGGCCAAGAAGTCATGAGTAGCCAAGACATTCCAGAAGAGACCCTGCCGAGCGCGCAGGGCGCGCACGAAGGTGCCGTAGCCACCGCCGGCGACCCGTTCGCCGACCCGGGGCTGCCGCCGCACGAGCCCCGTAAGCAGGACATCGACGAGCGGGCAGCCCAGCGCTCCGAGCGCGTGGTCGCCTTCCTGTTCCTGCTGTCGATGCTGGCCACGGTCGGCTTCATCGCCTCCTACGTGACCCTCCCGGTCGACAAGAGCATCTACGTCTTCCCGCTCGGGCACATCAGCGCGCTGAACTTCGCGCTGGGCCTGACCCTGGGCGTGGCGCTGTTCTGCATCGGCGCGGGCGCGGTCCACTGGGCCCGCACCCTGATGTCGGACGTCGAGTACGCCGACGACCGGCACCCGATCGAGGCCTCCCCGGAGGTCAAGGCCAAGGTGCTGGCCGACTTCAAGCAGGGCGCCGAGGAGTCCGGCTTCGGCCGCCGCAAGCTGCTGCGCAACACCATGTTCGGCGCGCTGGCCCTGGTGCCGCTCTCCGGCGTGGTGCTGCTGCGCGACCTCGGTCCGCTGCCCGGCACCAAGCTGCGCAAGACCGCCTGGTCCGCGGGCAAGATGCTCATCAACCAGAACACGATGCAGCCGCTGCGCCCCGAGGACATCCAGGTCGGCTCCCTGACCTTCGCCATGCCCGAGGGCATGAAGGAGGAGGACCACGACTTCCAGCAGGAGATCGCCAAGGCGGCCCTGATGATCGTTCGGCTGCGTCCGGAGAACATCAAGGACAAGCGCGAGCTCGACTGGTCGGCCGACGGCATCGTGGCCTTCTCCAAGATCTGCACGCACGTCGGCTGCCCGATCAGCCTCTACGAGCAGCAGACCCACCACGTGCTGTGCCCGTGCCACCAGTCCACCTTCGACCTGTCCGACGGCGGTCGCGTGATCTTCGGCCCGGCCGGCCACGCCCTTCCGCAGCTGCGGATCAAGGTCAATGACAAGGGCTACCTCGAGGCCATGGGCGACTTCGCCGAGCCCGTCGGTCCTGCCTTCTGGGAGCGCGGATGAGCACTGCAACCGCTACCGACAATCGCCGCAAGGCACCCGCGGGCGAGCGGGTCGCCGACTGGGCCGACGGCCGGCTGGGCATCTACAGCCTGGCCAAGGTCAACATGCGGAAGATCTTCCCGGACCACTGGTCCTTCATGCTGGGCGAAGTCTGCCTCTACAGCTTCGTCATCATCATCATGACGGGCGTCTACCTGACGCTCTTCTTCCACCCCAGCATGAACGAGGTCGTCTACCACGGCTCCTACGAGCCGCTGCAGGGCGTCCAGATGTCCGAGGCGTTCAAGTCGACCCTGGACATCAGCTTCGACGTGCGCGGTGGTCTGCTCATCCGGCAGATCCACCACTGGGCGGCGCTGATCTTCCTCGCCGGCATGTTCGTGCACATGATGCGCGTCTTCTTCACCGGTGCGTTCCGCAAGCCGCGTGAGGTCAACTGGCTGTTCGGCTTCCTGCTGTTCGTCCTCGGCATGTTCACCGGCTTCACCGGTTACTCGCTGCCGGACGACCTGCTGTCGGGCACCGGTGTCCGCTTCATGGAGGGCGCCATCCTGTCCGTGCCGGTCGTCGGCACGTACATCTCGATGTTCCTGTACGGCGGCGAGTTCCCCGGCTCGGACTTCGTGCCGCGGTTCTTCTCGATCCACGTCCTGCTGCTGCCGGGCATCATGCTCGGCCTGCTGGTGGCGCACCTGATCCTGGTCTTCTACCACAAGCACACGCAGTTCCCCGGTCCCGGCCGGAAGAACGAGAACGTGGTCGGCATGCCGCTGCTGCCGGTCTACATGGCCAAGGCCGGTGGCTTCTTCTTCCTGGTCTTCGGTGTGATCGCGGCCATCGCCGCCATCGCGACCATCAACCCGATCTGGGCGATGGGCCCCTACCGGCCGGACCAGGTCTCCACCGGCGCCCAGCCCGACTGGTACATGGGCTTCTCCGAGGGCCTCATCCGTGTGATGCCGGGCTGGGAGATCAACGTCTGGGGCCACACGTTCGTCCTGGGCGTGTTCATCCCGCTGGTGATCTTCCCGACGGTGCTGGCGGCCATCGCCGTCTACCCGTTCATCGAGTCCTGGGTCACCGGCGACAAGCGGGAGCACCACCTGCTGGACCGCCCGCGCAACGCCCCGACGCGCACCGCGTTCGGCGCCGCGTGGATCAGCTGGTACTTCGTGCTGCTGGTCGGTGGTGGCAACGACCTGTGGGCCACCCACTTCCACCTGTCGATCAACGCCATCACCTGGTTCGTCCGCGTCGGCTTCTTCGTGGTGCCGGTCCTGACGTTCATCGCCACCCGCCGCATCTGCCTCGGCCTGCAGCGTCGCGACAAGGACAAGGTGCTGCACGGTCGCGAGACCGGCATCATCAAGCGCCTGCCGCACGGTGAGTTCATCGAGGTCCACGAGCCGCTCTCGCAGGAGCAGCTGCACACCCTGACCTCGCACGAGCAGCCCAAGCCGCTCGAGCTGGAGCCGGCGGTGGACGAGAACGGTGTCGCCCGCAAGGTCGGTGCCGGCCAGAAGCTCCGCGTGAAGCTCTCCAAGGGCTTCTACGGCGAGGGGACCCAGATCCCCAAGCCCACCGCGGAGGAGTACCGGGAGATCACCAGCGGTCACGGCCACCACTGATCCCCGCAGCTGATCACTGACGACTGATCGCCACGGCAGGAGCCCCGTCCAGCGCTTGGACGGGGCTCTTCGCCGTCCGGGGCCGGTCGATAGGCTGGACGCCAGACGGGGCCATGCGGAGCGCCCCGCCCCAGACCACTCCAGGAGTGTGGACCATGAACGTTGCGACCCCATCTGGCGGCGAGCGCTCGGTGGCCCCGTCCTGGCCGGGCATCCTGGAGGCCCTGCTGCGCGGAGTGGACCTCAGTGCCGACGACACGGCCTGGGCCATGGACCGGATCATGCGCGGGGCGGCCAGCGACGCCCAGATCGCCGGCTTCGCCGTGGCCCTGCGGGCCAAGGGCGAGACCGTCGCCGAGATCTCCGGCCTGGTCCGCGCCATGTACCGGCACGCGAACCTCATCGAGGTGCCCGGGCCCAGCGTGGACATCGTGGGCACCGGCGGCGACGGGGCCAAGACCGTCAACATCTCCACGATGTCCTCGATCGTCGTGGCGGGTACCGGCACCAAGGTCGTCAAGCACGGCAACCGCGCCGCCTCCTCCGCCAGCGGTTCCTCCGACGTCCTGGAGAAGCTGGGCGTCAACCTGGAGCTGACGCCCCGGCGGGTGGTGGAGGTCGCCGAGGAGGCCGGCATCACCTTCTGCAACGCCGTCAAGTTCCACCCCTCCCTGCGGCACGTCGCCCCGGCCCGCCGCGAACTGGGCATCCGGACGACCTTCAACGCGCTGGGCCCGCTGACCAACCCCGCCCGGGTGCGCGCCCAGGCCACCGGCGTCGCCGACGCCCGTATCGCGCCGGTGCTCGCCGGGGTGCTGGCCGAGCGCGGCTCGACGGCCCTGGTCTTCCGCGGCGACGACGGGCTGGACGAGCTGACCACCACCGCCACCTCGCGGGTGTGGGTCGTGCGCGACGGCCGGGTGCGCGAGGAGGCGTTCGACCCCCGCGAGGTGGGCCTCGACATCGTGCCGGTGGAGGCGCTGCGCGGCGCCGACGCCTCGTACAACGCCGACGTCGCCCGCCGCCTGCTCGCCGGCGAGACCGGCCCCGTACGGGAGGCGGTGCTGCTCAACTCCGCGGCGGCGCTGGTGGCCCTGGCGCCCACCGACGCGCCGTTGCCCGAGCAGATCCGTGCCGCCATGGCGCGGGCGGCCGAGTCCATCGACTCCGGTGCCGCCCTGCGCACGCTGGAGAAGTGGGTGGCGGCCAGCAACGCCTGACCCCTTTCCGGCCGGTGGTGTCTCGCCCCGTGGAACGACGGTTCCGCGGGGCGATCACGTATGCCATACTCCTGGCCAGGTCACGAGTGACAGCGTTTCGGCCCCGGCCTGCTGTCCGGCAACCCTCCTTCCGTGGCGGGGTGCCCCGGGTGATGACCGGGCCGCAGGCAGGACGTCTGCGGCAAGCGCGGATCCCTCGCCAGGGATCCTGGTCGTCGAGGGAGATCCTTCCGTGATGCAGCGAATGCGCTAGGGCTCGAAGAGCCCCTTCTCCGCGTACCCCTCTTCCTCTGCTCGCCTGTTCACGTACGGGAGTTCGCCATGCCTGCCGCCACCGTCGCCACCGAGAGTCCGGTTCGTCCCCCGCTGCCCGTTCTGGGCGGCGACATCCGCGTACCGCTCGTCACCGGGGGCGAGGTGACGTACGCGGCCCTCGACTACGCCGCCAGCGCCCCGGCCCTGCGCCGCGTGTGGGACGACGTCGCCGCCTACGCGCCGTACTACGGCAGCGTGCACCGCGGCGCCGGCTACCTCTCGCAGCTGTCCACCGACCTCTTCGAGAACAGCCGGGCCACCGTCGCCCGCTTCCTCGGCTGCCGCGAGGACGACCAGGTCGTCTTCACCCGCTCCACCACCGACTCCCTCAACCTGCTCGCGACCGTCCTGCCCGCCGGCTGCCGGGTGTTCGTCTTCGAGACCGAGCACCACGCCGCGCTGCTGCCCTGGGGCGAGGGCCGCGTCACCTGCCTGCCCGCACCCCGCACCCCCGCCGAGGCGGTCGCGACCCTGGAGCGGGCGCTGGCGGACCGCGAGCCCCACGGGCCCGCGCTGGTCTGCGTCACCGGCGCCTCCAACGTCACCGGGGAGTTGTGGCCCGTACGGGAGTTGGCGGCCGCGGCGCACGCCCACGGCGCGCGCATCGTGCTGGACGCCGCCCAACTCGCCCCGCACCACCCCGTGGACGTCCGGGACCTCGACGTCGACTGGGTGGCCTTCTCCGGCCACAAGCTCTATGCACCCTTCGGCTCCGGGGTGCTGGCCGGCCGCCCCGACTGGCTGCGCGAGGCCGAGCCGTACCTGGCCGGCGGCGGCGCCAGCCGCCGGGTCACCCGGCTCCCCGACGGCCGCCTGGAGACCGAGTGGCACACCACCACCGCCCGGCACGAGGCCGGTTCGCCCAACGTCATCGGCGCCTATGCCATCGCCTCCGCCTGCCGGGCGCTGACCGAGGCGGGTTTCGAGGGCCTCGTCGCGCGCGAGCGGCAGCTGGTGGCCCGGGTGCGCGAGGGCCTCGCCGAGGTGCCGGGCGTACGGGTGCTGTCGCTGTTCGGCCCCGACGCCCCGCGCGTGGGCGTGCTCTCCTTCGTCGTGGAGGGCTGGAACAGCTCGCACCTGGCCGCCGCGCTGTCCGCCGAGTACGGCATCGGGGTCCGCGACGGGCTCTTCTGCGCCCACCCGCTGGTGCGCACGCTGCTGGGCACCGGGCAGGAGGAGGCGGGGGAGTGCGGTGCGCCGGGCGAGGGCCGTGCGCACAGCGCCGTACGCATCAGCTTCGGCGCCGGTACGCCCGACGAGCACGTGGAGCGGTTCGTCAGGGCGGTGCGCGAACTGGTCGCACACGGCGCCAGGTGGCTCTACCGCACGGAGGGCGGCCGCTGCGTGCCGGCGCAGCGGGCGGCGTGAGGCGTCAGTTGTCCAGGCCGATGGCGAAGGCCGCTTCCAGGTCGTGCTGGGAGTAGGTGCGAAAGGCGATGTGCGTCTCCGTCGAGGTGACGCCGGCGACCTTGCTGATCCGGCCCGGGATGACGTCCGCCAGGTCGTCGTGCCGGGCCACCCGCACGATCGCGATCAGGTCGTAGGCGCCGGTGACCGAGTAGACCTCGCTCACGCCGTCCAGCGCGGCGATCGACTCGGCGATCTCGGGGATGCGGTCCACGTCGGTCTTGATGAGCACGATCGAGGTGATCACGTCGTTCTGTCTCCTTCGGTGGACCCGGTTTCGGTGGCCCCGGCTGCGGCCCTCACTCTAACCGCAGGCGTCGGGTGCACCCAGGCGTAGCCGAATCCGAGTGCGAATCCCAGCACGTGGGCGAGGTAGGCAACGCCCGGCCGCCCGGCCTCCGTGCCCGCCGCCAGCCACTGCAGGGCGAACCAGAACAGCAGCACGACCCAGGCGGGAAAGCGCAGAGGCAGGAAGAAGAGGAACGGGAAGAGGCTGGTCACCCGGGCCCTGGGGAAGAGATAGAGGAAAGCGCCGAGCACACCGGAGATGGCGCCGGACGCCCCCACCAGCGTGCGGTCGGAGCCGGCGTGCACGACCGCGTAACCGAGCAGGGCCAGATAGCCGGTGACGAGGTAGCACAGGGCGAAGGCGGCGTGTCCCAGGTGCGCCTCGGTCATGGCACCGAAGACGTAGAGGAAGAGCATGTTGCCCAGCAGGTGCAGCCAGTTGCCGTGCACGAACAGCGCGGTGAGCGGGGTGATCAGATGCGTGGGGGAACCGTGCCACAGCTCCGCCGGCACCACCCCCCAGCGCTGGAAGTACTCGGTCTGCGCGGTCAGCAGGGCGGTGCCGCTGCCGTAGGAGGGACTGAGGCCGGAGGCGGGGCCGGCGAGGAAGACCACCCCGCACACGGTCAGGAGCGTCCAGGTCACCCAGGGGGTGCCCGCCTTCCCGGGCGCGGCCGCTGCGATCATGACCAGATCATGTCGTACCGGGCGCAACCGGCACCAAGCGCCTCGCCGGGAGGCGGCCATGGGCCCGCACCACCGTGTCCGGCGGCCCGCAGGCCGTAGGGTTACGAAGAGCACTCGACGAGGACGGACGAGACCATGATCGAGCTGGTGGAGCGGCCGGGTGCGACGGCCTGAGGAACGGGAGCGGTGAAGCGGTGGTGGAGCACAGGGACGGCGTGGAGGCGGCCGGTGACGCCGGCGGCGCCGACGACGGTGTCCTGGAGGTGCTCGACCGCCCCCTGCCCGAGGGCATCAGGCGGCGCGTCATCGGGCTCGTCGCCGATGCCTTCGGTCAGCTGACGGTCGCGGAACTGCCCGCACAGCTGCGGCAGTACGCCCGGTTCACCCCGAGCCGGCGCGCGAAGTTCGCCGGCAACGCCATGGCCGCCGCCGTGGAGGGCGACGCCGCCTTCCGCCAGCGCATCGCCGCCAAGCTGCGCGAGAGCGGCTCCGAACTCGCCGAGGCCCTGGAATCCGGCGCCCCGCCCGCCGCCGCCGACCCCGAGGACGTGGCGGCCATGGCCTTCGTGCTGCGCCCGCCCGGCTGGGTCAAGCTGGTCACCGCCGCCGGCGAGGAGGCCGCCCGGGCCGGCGCCGAGCGCGCCGGCGAGGAGGCGCAGCGCGAGCTGCAGCGCCTGCGCGAGGAGCTCGCGACCGTACGGGCCGAGGCCCGCACCGAGGCCGAGCGGGCGCGCGCCGAGCTGGACGCGGCCCGCAAGGAGGCCGAGACGCTGCGCCGCAAGCTGCGCAGCGCCGACAGCGACGTGCGGCGCGGCGAGGCGGCCCTGCGCAAGGCCCACGAGGAGCTGGAGGCCGTGCGCGCCGAGGCCGCCACCGACAAGGCGGCGGCCCAGGGCGAGACGCGCCGCGTCAAGGCCCGGCTGGCCGAGGCCGAGGCGGCCCTGGAGGCCAGCCGCCGGGCGGCCCGCGAGGGCCGCAGCGTGGAGGACATGCGGCTGCGCCTGCTGCTGGACTCCGTGCTGGACGCCGCCCAGGGCCTGCGCCGCGAACTGGCGCTGCCCCCCGTCTCCGTACGCCCCGCGGACACCGTCGACGCGATGCGCCCGGGCACCATGTCGCCCAAGGACATCGCCACCCGCGCCCTGTCGGAGACCGATCCGGCCCTCCTCGACCAGCTGCTGGCGCTGCCTCAGACCCACCTGGTCGTCGACGGCTACAACGTGACCAAGACCGGCTATCCCACCATGCCGCTGGACAAGCAGCGGCTGCGGCTGCTGGGCGGCCTGGCCATGCTGGCCGCCCGCACCGGCGCCGAGGTGACCTGCGTCTTCGACGGTGCGGAGCTGGCGGCCCCGGTGCTGCTCGCGCCGCCGCGCGGGGTGCGGGTGCTCTTCAGCAAGCCCGGGGTGACGGCGGACGAGCTGATCCGCCAGCTGGTGCGGGCCGAACCGCCCGGCCGGCCGGTGGTGGTGGTCTCCACCGACCGCGAGGTGGCCGACGGCGTGGCCAAGGCGGGCGCCCGGCCGGTCTCATCGGCCCTGCTGCTCAAGCGACTTGCCCGTCCCTGATCGTCGCCCGTCGGCTACGGAACGTGTCCGGCAGGTAAAGGATGGGGTTCTGACGGAATTTTTTCGCTTGAGAATTTGAAAGGATCACATTCCGCTCACTAGGGTCGGGCCTCGAACCTTCACTCGGCGATCATTCATTCGGGATGGTGGTGAAGGTCCCGCCGTGCGCGCGCGACCGCGCGGCACCGCCGGCGGCCGAGGCAGATGAAGGAGCTCGACTCCGTGGCGTCCCACCGTCGTCCCAAGCAGCCGAGCCGCGCCCGTGCCGGCGTGCTGACCGCGACCGCCGCAGCGGCCGTCGCCCTCTCCGCGCAGGCGGCCCACGCCGATGCGCCCTCCACCTCGGATGCCAAGGCCAAGGTCGACAAGCTCTACGAAGAGGCGGAGCAGGCCACCGAGAAGTTCAACGGGGCCAAGGAGAAGCAGGAGAAGCTGGAGAAGGAGGTCGGCGACCTCCAGGACAAGGTGGCCCGCGGCCAGGAGGAGCTCAACAAGCTCCGCGCCGGCATCGGCGCCATGGCCACCGCCCAGTACCGCACCGGCTCCCTCGACCCCGCCCTGCAACTGCTGCTCTCCTCCGACCCCGAGAGCTACCTGCGCGACGCCTCCACCCTCGGCCAGCTCACCGCGAAGCAGGCCGAGACGCTGCGCCAGATAGCCGCCAAGCAGCGCAGCCTGAGCCAGCAGCGCGCCGAGGCCACCGGCAAGCTCGCCGACCTCGAATCCACCCGCAAGGCGCTCAGCGAGAACAAGAAGGACATCCAGGGCAAGCTCGCCGCCGCCCAGGAACAGCTCAACTCCCTCTCCGCCAAGGAACGCGCCGAGATCACCGGCGAGAACGGCGGCAGCACCCAGGGCAAGGACGGCCACTCCACCGACGGCGCCCGCGCCGGCCGCTCCGCGAGCCGGCCCAACATCCCCGCCGGCTCCGGCCGCGGCGCCGCCGCCCTCGCCGCCGCCGACGGCAAGGTCGGCTCCCCCTACGTCTGGGGCGCCACCGGCCCCAGCTCCTTCGACTGCTCCGGCCTGACCTCATGGGCGTACGCCCAGGCCGGCGTCGACATCAGCCGCACCTCGCAGGAACAGGCCAACGACGGCACCCGCATCTACGACCAGAGCCAGCTCAAGCCCGGCGACCTGGTGCTCTTCTACGGCGACCTGCACCACGTCGGCCTCTACGCGGGCAACGGCATGACCCTGCACGCCCCCAAGCCGGGCGCCAGCGTGCGCTACGAGGCCATGAGCAACATGCCCTTCCAGTTCGGCGTGCGCATCGGCTGACGGGCCGCCACCGGGCGCGCCAGCGCGCCATGCCGCCCTTTCGAGGGAATGACCACTACGGCAACTGACCGCACGCCCCGCCGGTGACCTGCACCTTGGGCGGGGCGCCGGCATCTCGCACGAGCCTTCGCGGGCGAAGGTCTTTGAACACGGGGTGAGCGCGCCGCTACTGTCTGCCGCGCGGCGCCCGGCCGTCGTCCGCCCGTCACCGGGCGGCAGGGGCCGCACGTCAGGAAGGAGTGCGCCGCCCCGTGGCGTCCCATCGCCGTATCGCTCCCTCCGGCCTCGTCCCGGGCATGCGGGTCTCCGTGCTCTCCGCCGCCGTGGCCACCGCCGCGGCCGCCCTCTCGGCGGCCCCGGCCACCGCCACCCCCGGCGACGGCACCGAGGACGTCAAGCCCACCGGAACGGTGCGCGCCCAGCTCGACCGGCTCTACGAGCAGGCCGAGCGGGCCACGGAGAAGTTCAACGCCGCCGGCGAACGCGCCGACGCCCTGCGCCAACAGGTCGAACGGGCCACCGACCGCGTCGCCCGCGGCCAGGAACAGGTCAACCGCATGCGCGGCACCCTCGGCATGATGGCCACCGCCCAGTACCGCAGCGGCGCCGTCGACCCCGCCCTCGAACTGCTGCTCTCCTCCGACCCCGACGGCTACCTCGACAAGGCCAGCACCCTCGACCGGGTCACCGGACGCCAGGCCGAACAACTCCACGCCCTCCTCGCCGCCCAGCGCACCCTGCGCCAGCAGCGCCAGGAAGCCGCCCGCACCCTCGCCGAACTCGAGGACACCCGCCGGGCCGTCGACGCCCACAAACGCGAGGTCGAATCCCGCCTCTCCGCCGCCCGCCGGCTCCTCAACACCCTCCCCGACGCCGAGCGCGCCCAGTACGCCCGCTCCTCCCGCTCCGAGGAACGCCCCGCCGGCCCCCTGCACGCCGCCGCACCCGCCCTGCCCGACCTCTCCTCCCTCGGCGGCTCCGGCCGCGGCGCCCTGGCCGCCATGGCCGTGCGCCAGGCCGTCGGCCTGCCCTACGCCTGGGGCGCCAACGGACCCACCGCCTTCGACTGCTCCGGCCTCATGCAATGGGCCTACGGCCGCGCCGGCGTCGGCCTGCCCCGCACCTCCCAGGCCCAGCGGCACGCCGGACGCCACGTCTCCCTCTCCGAGGCCCGCCCCGGAGACCTCGTCATCTACCGCGACGACGCCAGCCACGTCGGCATGTACGTCGGAGGCGGCCAGGTCGTCCACGCCCCCTACCCCGGCGCCCGCGTGCGCTACGACCGCGCCGACATGATGCCGATCTCCTCCGTCACCCGCCCCTGAACCGGCCGCGCCACCCCTGCCCGTACGATGCGGGCGTGACAGGCGGTGGCGGAGGGAAACGACGGCGCGCGGCGTACGGAGCCGCCGCCGCAGCCCTGCTCGTCCTCGCGGGCTGCACCACCCCACCCCACGAAAGCGGCACCCAAGGCGTGCGCCGGCTGCTCGAACGCTGGGCCGCCGCCGTCCGCGACAAGAACGAGAACGCCTACCTCGACGCCGTCGACCCCGCCGCCGACCGCTACCGCGCCGACCGCCGCCGCGTCTACGCCAACCTCGCCGCGCTTCCCCTCGCCACCTGGGAATACCGGCTCAAAAGCCTCAAGGGCACCACCGCCGACGCCCAGCTGCGCTACCGCATCGCCGGCTACGGCGGCACCACCGCCACGGTGCCGGTCCGGCTGACCGTCGCACGGCACGGCGAACGCTGGTACGTCACCGGACAGGACGCCACCCGCGCCGGCAACCAGCTGTGGGAACAAGGCACCCTCACCGCCGTGCACGGCGCCAGCACCCTCGTCCTCGGCGTCGACCAGGACCGCGGCCGGCTCCAGGACCTCGCCGACCTCGCCGACCGGGCCGTACCCGCCGTCACCGCCGCATGGCCCGGCCCCTGGCCCCGGCGCGTCGTCGTCGAACTCCCCGCCACCCTCGACCGCATGGCCGCCCTCCTCGACTCCCCGCCTTCCAAATACCGCGGCATCGCCGCCGTCACCACCGAGGACCGCATCGTCGTCAACCCCGAGGCCTACGCCGAACTCGGCGACTTCGGACGGCGGATCGTGCTCACCCACGAGACCACCCACGCGGCCACGCGCGAGGCAACGACCCGCTCGACACCGATGTGGCTGTCCGAAGGCTTCGCCGACTGGGTCGCCTACCGGGGTGCGGGCCGCACGCCGCGCCAGGTCGCCCCCGAACTCGCCGGCGCCGTCGCCCGGGGCGAGGCCCCCGACCGGCTGCCGCCGGACGCCGACTTCGCCTTCGCGGGCGATGCGGGGCGCTTGGCGCGCGCGTACGAGGGGGGCTGGCTGGCGTGCCGCCTCATCGCGGAGCGGTGGGGCGAGGAGCGGTTGGTGGCCGCGTACCGCGCCGCCGGGCGCGGGGGCTTTTGGGGGACGCTCGGCGTGAGCGAGGCCGCCTTCACGGCCCAGTGGCGCGAGTACGTGGCGGAGGCGTTCTGACCGGTGCGGCCCGGTGGCCGGTTTGCGCCCACCCGTTCCGCCCTGCGGAACGCCTGCCCACAAACCGGCGGAGGGGCGGAGCCCCGAAGGGTCAGTGACCCACCAGTGCCGACTCGCGGGGCGGGTCCGGCTCCTGCGTGCCCGCCGCCCCCCGTGGGAGCACGGTCTCGCGCCACAGCCGGCGGCAGGAGATGACCGTCGCCGTCACCAGCAGCGCGTTGCGCAGGGTCAGCGTCGCCACCCCCAGCTTGTCGCTGGCGACGACGTGCGAGAACCAGATGGGGAACTCCAGTTGCGTCAGCGGCGCCGCAAGGAGCACCAGCAGCACCGGCAGCTGCTGCCGCGGGGTGCGCATCGTCACGCACACCGCGGCCAGCCCGATGAGCCACACCATGTACTGGGGGCTGATCACCCGGCTCGTCGTCGTGAACAGCAGCACCGCCGCGAACGCCGCGTCGTACGGCGTCGTCGCGGTGAAGCGGCGGGCCCGTACCCGCCACATCAGCAGCCAGGCGAAGGCCAGCACGCTCAGCAGCAGGGCCAGTGCGCTCACCGCGTGCACGTGCCGGCCCAGGAACTCCACCGAGCCGTAGTTCAGCCGGGCCTTGCCGTGCCAGCCGAAGTGCCGCGCCAGGTGGAAGACCAGCGAGCCCAGCGACTCGACCTCCGTGCCCCGGTCGCGCTGGAAGGTGAGGAAGGCCAGGGCCCCGGGCATCGCGGCGGTGAACAGCATGGTGAGCACCGCGACCGTCAGCAGGGCGGCGCCCCACGTGGAGCGGGTGCGGCGGCCGCGCGGGGTGCCGACGAGCAGCAGGACGGGCCAGACCTTCAGCAGCGCCCCGAACCCGGTGAGCGCCCCCGCCAGCCGGGTGCGGCGGCGGGAGGCGAACAGGGCCGCCACCGCGACGGCGGTGACCATCACGTCGTAGCGGGCGTAGACGATGGGCCCCAGCAGCGGCACTCCGGCGACCCACACCCACACGCCCAGCGGGCTGCGCCCGCCGCCGCGGGCCGCGTACAGCAGCATGCCCATGATGGCCGCGTCCGCGGCGAGACAGACGGTGAAGAAGGCGGGCGCGTAGCCGAGGAACGGCAGCAGGGCGGGGGAGAGGACCGCGAGCGCGGCGGCGGGCGGGTACTGCCAGGTGACGTCGTCGTACGGGTAGATGCCGGTGCTCAGCACCCCGTACCAGCCCTGGTAGATCACCTCGATGTCGACGGAGACGTCCGAGCCGGGCATGTCCCAGACGCGGAAGACGCACATCAGCAGTACGGCCCGGGTGACGGCCCACACCACGATCGAGAGTCGCAGACCAGTGCCCGCCACCATCACTCACCTCCGTCGCACCGTCACTGAAGGGAATGATGCCGTTCCGGGGCGCCACCGCGCGACGACGTGGCGGGACGTGGCGCGGTTCACCCCCCAATGCACCCGGTACTGTCGGCGGCGATGCACACGACCCGGCACAAGACCCTGATCGTCACCAACGACTTCCCGCCACGTCCCGGCGGCATCCAGGCGTTCCTGCACAACATGGCGCTGCGCCTGGACCCGGCGGGCATCGTCGTCTACGCCTCGACCTGGAAGCACGGCCACGAGGGCCGCGCGGCCACGGCCCGGTTCGACGCGGAGCAGCCGTTCGCCGTGGTCCGGGACCGCACCACGATGCTGCTGCCGACGCCGAGGGTGACCCGGCGCGCGTGCGAGCTGCTGCGGGAACACGGCTGCAGCTCCGTGTGGTTCGGGGCCGCGGCCCCGCTGGGGCTGATGGCCCCGGCCCTGCGCCGCGCGGGCGCGCGGCGGATCGTGGGCACCACGCACGGGCACGAGGCGGGCTGGGCGCAGCTGCCGGGCTCCCGGCAGCTGCTGCGGCGGATCGGCGAGGGCACCGACACCCTGACCTACCTGGGCGAGTACACGCGCTCGCGCATCGCCGCCGCCCTGACGGACGAGGCCGCGGCCCGCATGGTGCAACTGCCGCCGGGCGTGGACGAGAAGACCTTCCACCCCGCCTCGGGCGGCGCCGAGGTCCGCGCCCGGCTCGGCCTCGCGAACCGGCCGGTGGTCGTGTGCGTCTCGCGGCTGGTGCCGCGCAAGGGACAGGACACCCTGATCGAGGCGATGCCGCGGATCCTGGCGGCGGTGCCGGACACGGTGCTGCTGATCGTCGGCGGCGGCCCGTACGAGGGGGACCTGCGCAAGCTGGCCGTCGAGCGGGGCGTGGCGGACGCGGTCCGCTTCACGGGCGCCGTGCCGTGGGAGGAGCTGCCGGCCCACTACGGCGCCGGCGACGTCTTCGCGATGCCCTGCCGTACGCGCCGGGGCGGGCTGGACGTCGAGGGCCTGGGCATCGTCTACCTGGAGGCGTCGGCGACGGGCCTGCCGGTGGTGGCGGGCGACTCGGGCGGCGCCCCGGACGCCGTCCTGGAGGGCGAGACGGGCTACGTGGTGCGCGGCGGCTGCGCCGCACAGGCGGCGGAGCGCATCGTCACCCTGCTGCGCGACCCCGGGCTGCGCGAGCGCATGGGCCGCCGGGGTCGCGAGTGGGTCGAGGAACGCTGGCGCTGGGACCTTCTGGCGGAGCGCCTGAAGGAGCTGCTGTAGGGATCTCCCGGGGGGCCCGGGGCCCCGGGGCTACCCGTGGTAGATGGCCTCGATCTCGTCCGCGAAGTCCTTCGCCACGACGTTGCGCTTGAGCTTCAGCGACGGCGTCACATGGCCGGATTCCTCCGTGAACTGCCCCGGCAGGATACGGAACTTGCGCACCGACTCCGCCTTGGAGACGGCCGCGTTGCCGTCGTCCACCGCCTTCTGCACGTCCGCCAGCAGCTCGGGGTCGTCGGCGAGTTCGGCCGGGGTCAGGCCGGCCGGCTTGCCGTGGCGTTCCAGCCAGCGGGGCAGGAAGTCCTCGTCGAGGGTGACGAGGGCGCCGACGAAGGGGCGGCCGTCGCCGACGACCATGCATTCGGCGACGAGCGCGTGGGCCCGGATGCGGTCCTCGATGACCGCGGGGGCCACGTTCTTGCCGCCGGCGGTGACGATGATCTCCTTCTTGCGGCCGGTGATGCGCAGGAAGCCGTCCTCGTCGAGGGTGCCGAGGTCGCCGGTGTGGAACCAGCCGTCGCTCATCGCGTCGGCGGTGGCCGTCTCGTTGTTCCAGTAGCCGGTGAACAGGTGCTCGCCGTGCAGCAGCACCTCGCCGTCGTCGGCGATGCGGATCACCGAGCCGGGCAGGGGCTGGCCGACGGTGCCGATGCGGGGCTTGTCCCAGGGGTTGAAGGCGGTGGCCGCGCAGGACTCGGTCAGGCCGTAGCCCTCCAGCACGGTGAAGCCGATGCCGCGGTAGAAGTGGCCGAGCCGCTCGCCGAGGGGGGCGCCGCCGGAGATGGCGTGCGTGGCGCGGCCGCCGAGGACCGCGCGCAGCTTGGAGTAGACGAGCTTGTCGAAGACCTTGTGCTTGATCCGCAGCCCGAAGGAGGGGCCGGCCGGGGTGTCCAGGGCGCGGCTGTAGGCGATGGCGGTCTCGGCGGCCCTGTCGAAGATCGCCCCCTTGCCGTCGGCCTGGGCCTTGGCGCGGGCACCGTTGTAGACCTTCTCGAAGACCCGGGGCACGCCGAGCACGAGGGTGGGGCGGAAGCCCTGCAGGTCCTCGGTGAGGTTGCGGATGTCGCTGACGAGGCCGAGCTTGATGGGCGCGAGGACGGAGGCGACCTCGACCAGCCGGCCGAAGACGTGCGCCGCGGGCAGGAAGAGCAGGACGGAGGACTCGCCGGTGTCGAACAGCGGCTTGAGCCGCTCGACGGCGTTGCCGCACTCGGCGAAGAAGGCCCGGTGGCTGAGCACGCAGCCCTTGGGGCGGCCGGTGGTGCCGGAGGTGTAGACGATGGTGGCCGGGGAGTCGGCGGTGGCCAGCGCGCTGCGCTCGTCGACCTCCTCGTCGCCGATGCCCGCGCCGGCGTCGCGCAGCTTCTCGATCGCGCCGCCGCCCTCGATCCGCCACACGTGGGCGAGGTCGGGCAGCCGGTCGCGCACCGAGTCGACGGCCTCCTCGTGGGCCTCGGTCTCCACCAGGCAGGCCACGGCGCCGGAGTCGCCGAGGATCCACTGGATCTGCTCGGGGGAGCTGGTCTCGTAGACCGGGACGGTGACCGCGCCGGCGCTCCAGATGGCGAAGTCCAGCAGGGCCCACTCGTAGCGGGTGCGCGAGAGCAGGCCGATGCGGTCGCCGGGCTTGATGCCGGAGGCCATCAGGCCCTTGGCGGCGGAGCGCACCTCGGCGAGGAAGGCGGCGGCGGTGACGTCCTCCCAGCGGCTGCCGACCTTGCGTCCCACGACCGCGACATCGGGGTGCACGGAGGCGTTCCGGCGGATGAGATCCGTCAGGTTGCCGTCGGCGGGGACCTCGTACAGGGCCGGAAGGCTGAACTCGCGCAAGACTGCTGCTCCTCGTCGGGCGCCGGCGCCGCCGCGTCGTCGAGGGGCGCTGCGTCGGCTGCGGTCCATTGATCAGGCAGGGGGGTGTTGGACAGCGTGGACTGCCCGGACGTTACCCACCAGTACGTCTTTCGAATAGAGGGTCACGCCCAGATGTTCCGTGCGTCACATGCCACCGGACCGCTCCCCGCACCCTAGCCCCTCCGCCGGGTAACCGGGAAGTAACCGCAGGTCGGGGCCCTTCCTGTGGCAGCCGCCCGCGCCCTAGGGTGAGCGGCATGCGAGTCCATGTGGTCAGCGACGTGCACGGGAACGCCGAGGGGCTGGCGCGCGCCGGCGACGGCGCGGACGCCCTGATCTGCCTCGGCGATCTCGTCCTCTTCCTCGACTACGCCGACCACTCGCGCGGCATCTTCCCCGAACTGTTCGGCGTCGAGGCCGCCGACCGCATCGTCGAGCTGCGCACCGCCCGCCGCTTCGAGGAGGCCCGCGCCCTCTCCCGCGGCCTGTGGGCCGCGGTGGGCGGCGACCGCGCGGCCGTCGTCGAGCAGGCCGTGCGCAAGCAGTACGCGCAGCTGTTCGCCGCCTTCCCCACCCCCACCTACGCCACCTACGGCAACGTCGACGTGCCGCCCCTGTGGCCCGAGTACGCCCGCCCCGGCACCACCGTGCTCGACGGCGAGCGCGTGGAGATCGGCGGGCTGGTCTTCGGCTTCGTCGGCGGCGGCCTGCCCTCGCCCATGCGCACCCCCTACGAGATCGACGAGGAGACCTACGCCGCCAAGCTCGCCGCCCTCGGCGAGGTCGACGTGCTGTGCTCGCACATCCCGCCCGACGTGCCGGAGCTGTGCTACGACACCGTCGCCCGCCGCTTCGAGCGCGGCAGCGCCGCCCTGCTGGAGACCATCCGCGCCGTGCGCCCTCGCTACGCCCTCTTCGGTCACGTCCACCAGCCGCTCGCCCGGCGCATGCGCGTGGGCGCGACCGAGTGCGTCAATGTCGGCCACTTCGCGTCCACGAGCACACCGTGGGTGCTGGAGTGGTGACGCGCAGCGGGAGGTAGCCTTCACCGGCAGACAACGATCGCCGGGAATCCCATCCGGCAAGCCGACGCCGCGCACCGGTACGGAGGAGCCACGCAGATGGCGGAACACACCAGCTCGGATATCACGATCGAGGCGACCCCCGCCGAGGTCATGTCGGTCATCGCCGACTTCGACCGCTACCCGCAGTGGACGGGCGAGGTCAAGCAGGCCGAGGTGCTCGAGCGGGACGAGCAGGGCCGCGCCGCCAAGGTGCGCCTGGTCCTGGACGCCGGCGCCATCAAGGACGACCACACCCTGGCCTACAGCTGGCCGAGCCCCCATGTCGTCCAGTGGTCCCTGGTGAAGTCGCAGATGCTGCGCCAGCTCGACGGCTCCTACAGCCTGGAGCCCGCCGCGGGCGGCAAGCACACCAAGGTGACCTACACCCTCACCGTCGACGTCAAGATCCCCATGCTCGGCATGATCAAGCGCAAGGCGGAGAAGGTCATCATCGACCGCGCCCTGGACGGCCTGAAGAAGCGCGTCGAGACCGGCACGGCCTCGTAACGCCGTCACCTCGACGCACCGAACCGAACCACCGGAAGGCTCCACCGTGCGCACGGTCCTCGTCACCGGTCCCGGAGGCGCGGGCCGCACCACCGTGGCGGCGGCCACCGCACTGGCCGCCGCCCGCACCGGACGCCGCGTGCTGCTGCTCACCAGCGACCGGGGACCCACCCCGGACGCCGTCCTCGGCACGCCGCTGACCCCCGAGAGCGGGGCCCGGGGCCGTGCGCCGTGGGCCCCGCCCACCGAGGCCGCCCCCGGCCTGTGGGCCGCCCGCATCGCCCCCGGCGAGCACTTCCGTACCCTCGCCGGCGACCTGCAGCAGCGCGGCGCCTCCGTGTTCGACCTGCTGGGCGCCAGCCCCCTCGACCCCGAGGAGCTCACCGAACTGCCCGGCGCCGGCCAGCTGTCGCTGCTGGCCGCCCTGCGGGCCGCGCACGCCGACGCTGATCGGTGGCAGACGCTCGTCGTCGACATGCCGCCCGTCCACGAGGCCGTCGCCCTGCTCGCCCTGCCCGAGCAGCTCGGCCGCTACCTCGAGCGCCTGCTGCCCCCCGAGCGCCAGGCCGCCCGCGCCCTGCGCCCCGTCCTCGCCCAGCTGGCCCGCGTGCCCATGCCCGCCCAGCGGCTGTACGAGACCGCCGCCCAGTGGCAGCAGGAGCTCGCCGCCGTACGGCAGGTGATCGAGGCGCCGGACACGACCGTACGGCTCGTCGCCGAACCCGGCGCCGTGGCCACCGAGGCGCTGCGCACCGCCCGGGCCGGCCTGGCCCTGCACGGCTGCCGGATCGACTCCCTGGTGGCCAACCGCCTGCTGCCGGACGGCTCCGCCGACCCCTGGCTCGCGGGCCTGGCCGCCGAGCAGCAGGGCGCCCACAAGGAGCTGTGCGCGGAGTTCCTCGCCGACGGCGTCACCGTCCGCGAGCTGCCCCACCTCGGGCGCTCCCCGCGCGGGGCGCAGGACCTGGCCCTGCTCGCCGCCCGCGCCACCCTGCCGCCGGACGGCCGCGAGAGCGCCGACCCCTGGCGGGTGGCGGACCGCCTGGCCACCGACGGGATGCTCACCTGGCACCTGCCCCTGCCCGGCGCCCGCCGCGAGGAGCTGGACCTGGTGCGGCGCGGCGACGAACTCGTCCTGACCGTCGGCCCGTTCCGCCGCGTGCTGCCGCTGCCCTCCGCCCTGCGCCGGTGCAGCGTCTCGGGCGCCGCGCTGCGCGACGGCGAGCTGTGCGTACGCTTCGTGCCCGATCCCGATCTCTGGCCGAGGACGTCCTGAACGCCCGGGCGTCGGTCGGGTAACGTCGAAGGAAATACCGCGTGCAGGAGTCCGTCATGAGCGATCCCACCGAGCGCCCCGGCCCCGGCCGGGAGCCCGACCCCGACGCCTGGGAGCGGGCCTGCGCCGAGGACCTCGCCGCCGAGCGGGCCCGCCACGGGCGCGGCGGCCCGCAGGAGCCCGGCAGCGCGGCCGAGGAGCTGCGCAGACTCGTCGATGCGGTGGCCGAGAAGGTCGCCGCCATCCAGCTGCCCCTGGGCGGCCCCACCGCCCAGGTCGCGGTGCGGCACTTCGTCGACCGCGCCCGCTCCGTCGTCGAGCCGGTCATCGAGCGCAACCCGGAGGTCTTCGACCACCTCGCCGGCGCCGGCTCCGAGCTGCTGGCCGCCTACCGCGCGGCCGTCCACCGCCAGGAGGCCCGCTGGACGCGCGGCGAGCCCCCGGCCCCCCGCACCGGCGGGGACGAGGGCCCCTCCTCGGGCGAGAACCACCGCATCGACCTCGACTGATCCGCTGCTCGGGTACGGTGGGTCACGGCGGGGATCGAGCGAAAAACTGAGGGACACATGGGACTCACCATCGGCGTCGACATCGGCGGTACCAAGATCGCGGCCGGTGTGGTCGACGAAGAGGGCACGATCCTGGCGACGTGCAAGGTGCCGACCCCGGAGACTCCCGAAGGGGTCATCGACGCCATCGCGGACGCGGTGCGCACGGTCAGCGAGGGCTTCGAGGTCGAGGCCGTCGGCATCGGTGCCGCCGGCTATGTGGACGACAAGCGGGCCACCGTACTGTTCGCCCCGAACATCAACTGGCGCCACGAGGCCCTGAAGGACAAGGTCGAGCAGCGCGTCGGCCTGCCGGTCGTCGTCGAGAACGACGCCAACGCCGCGGCCTGGGGCGAGTACCGCTTCGGCGCCGGCCAGGGCCACGACGACGTCATCTGCATCACCCTGGGCACCGGCCTGGGCGGCGGCATCATCATCGGCAACAAGCTGCGCCGCGGCCGCTTCGGCGTGGCCGCCGAGTTCGGCCACATCCGCGTCGTGCCGGACGGCCTGCTGTGCGGCTGCGGCAGCCAGGGCTGCTGGGAGCAGTACGCCTCCGGCCGCGCCCTGGTGCGCTACGCCCGCCAGCGCGCCCAGGCCACCCCGGAGAACGCCACCGTCCTGCTCTCCCTCGGCGACGGCACCCCCGAGGGCATCCAGGGCAAGCACATCTCCGACGCCGCCCGCCAGGGCGACCCGGTGGCGATGGACTCCTTCCGCGAGCTCGCCCGCTGGGCCGGTGCCGGCCTCGCCGACCTCGCCTCGCTCTTCGACCCCTCGGCGTTCATCGTCGGCGGCGGCGTCTCCGACGAGGGCGACCTCGTCCTCGACCCGATCCGCAAGTCCTTCAAGCGCTGGCTCGTCGGCAGCCAGTGGCGTCCGCACGCGCAGGTGCTCGCCGCCCAGCTCGGCGGCAAGGCGGGCCTGGTGGGCGCGGCGGACCTGGCCCGTCAGGGCTGAGCCCGTGCTCGGCACGCTGCCGGACCTGCCGGCCTCCCGCACCGAGCCGGACGGCTCGGCGGTCGTGCGCGTGCTGAGCTACAACGTGCGCTCCCTGCGCGACGACGTCGGAGCGCTCGCCCGGGTGATCCGGGCGTGCGCGCCCGACGTCGTCTGCGTGCAGGAGGCGCCGCGCTTCTTCCGCTGGCGCAAGGCCGCCGCCCGCCTCGCGCGGCAGGCGGGGCTGGTGTACGTCACCGGTGGCGGCACCGCCTCCGGACCGATGCTCCTGACCACGCTGCGGGCGCACGCCGAGCGCACCGAGGACGTCCTGCTGCCGCGCACCCCGGGGCTGCACCAGCGCGGGCTGGCCACGGCCGTGCTGCGCTTCGGGCCCTCGGCCCGGCTGGGGGTCGTCAGCTGCCACCTGAGCATCGACGCCGGCGAGCGCTACGAGCAGGGCCGGCTGGTGCTGGAGCGGCTCGCCGGCCTCGGCGTGCCCCATGCCGTCGTCGCCGGCGACCTCAACGACCGTCCCGACGGCCGGACGTTCTCCCTGCTGGCGGAGCACCTGCAGGACGGCTGGGCGGTGCGCCCGTGGGGCCGGGAGAACACCACGCGCCTGGGCGATCCCCCCCAGCGCATCGACGCGCTCTTCGCGACGCCCGGCGTCGAGGTGCTGGGCTGCGGGGTGCCCATGGGGCTGGCCGGCGTCACCGAGGCGGACCTCAGGGCCGCGACGGACCACCTGCCGGTGCTGGCGGCCCTGCGGGTGCCGGCCTCCGCCTGAGCGGCCGGCTACAGCTCGGGGCCGTCGCCCGGTTCCTCCTGGTAGGAGTAGCGCTGCTCGCGCCACGGGTCACCGATGTTGTGGTACCCGCGCTCCTCCCAGAAGCCCCGCCGGTCGGCGGTCATGTACTCCACGCCGCGCACCCATTTGGGACCCTTCCATGCGTAGAGGTGGGGGACCACCAGGCGTACGGGGAAGCCGTGCTCGGCGGTCAGCAGCTCGCCGTCCTTGTGCGTGGCGAAGATGGTCCGCTCCGCCGCGAAGTCCGACATGCGCAGGTTGGAGCTGAAGCCGTACTCGGCCCACACCATCACATGCGTGGCCTCGGGCGCGGGCGGGGCGAGCTCCAGGAGCGTGCGCGCGCTCACGCCGCCCCACTCGGCGCCGAGCATGCTGTACTTCGTCACGCAGTGCAGGTCGCCCACCACCGTGCTGTACGGCAGGGCGGTGAACTCCTCGTGCGTCCAGCAGTGCTTGCCGCCGTCGGCGGTCGCGCCGAAGACACGGAACTCCCAGCGCTCGGGCCGGAACTTCGGCACCGGCCCGTAGTGCGTCACCGGCCAGCCGCGCTGGAGGCGCTGCCCCGGAGGCAGCGTGGGGGCACCGCCCGGCGGTGGCTGGGGACGCTCCCCTTTGCGGCTTTCGGTGTTTTTAGAGGGCCCCATGGCTCAATGGTGGCAGACGGCGATGGGTGCTGATGACCAAGGGTGATCAGGCATAACCGGACGACCCGGATAAGTGTGCACTTACTGGACGACTTCCGGCGCCGGTGCGAGGATGCGCGCAATCCACTGGATCATCCCGCTGGGAAGGAGCCTTGGCGATGCAGGGCGACCCCGAGGTCATCGAGTTCCTCAACGAGCAGCTGACGGCGGAGCTGACCGCCATCAACCAGTACTTCCTGCACGCCAAGCTGCAGGAGCACCACGGCTGGACCAAGATCGCCTCGCATACGCGCGCCGAGTCCTTCGACGAGATGCGGCACGCCGAGACCCTCACCGACCGGATCATCTTCCTGGAGGCACTGCCCAACTACCAGCGGCTCTTCCACGTCCGGATCGGCCAGACGATCACCGAGATGTTCCAGGCCGACCGGCAGGTGGAGGTCGAGGCCATCGACCGGCTGCGGCGCGGGGTGGAGGTCATGCGGGCCAAGGGCGACATCACCTCGGCCAACATCTTCGAGTCGATCCTCGCCGACGAGGAGGACCACATCGACTACCTCGACACCCAGCTGGAGCTGATCGAGAAGCTGGGGGAGCCGCTGTACCTCGCCCAGTACATCGAGCAGGAGAACGGCGGCAGCGCGTAGGCGCTTCGCCGGAGTCCGCTACGTCGTCCGCGGGCGCGTCGTGGCTGGTCGCGCCCACGCGGCGGAGCCGCACATCGACACCGCCCCGCGCCCCTGCGGGGCGCTCAGGCAGCCCGCGCGAGCGTGGGTTCCGCGGCCAGTACGTCGCTTCCGCCGCGGTCGGCGAGTTCGCGGCGGGGGCAGGCGCCGCGGCCGAGCAGGGCCTGGATGCGGCGCACGCAGCTGCCGCAGTCGGTGCCGGCCTTGCAGGCCGAGGCGATCTGGCGAGGCGTGCAGGCGCCCTGGTCCGCGTGGTCGCGCACCTGCTGCTCCGTGATGCCGAAGCACGAGCAGACGTACACGCGGTCACCGCCTCGCCGGTCGTTCCGACCGATTGATCAATAAGGTAACCCTTACCTTACCCGGCGGGGTGGCCGAAAGACAATGCACGGAAACGCCATGGGGCGCGGATCACGTGATCCGCGCCCCACGGCGTTCGCCCACTCCCTTACTGGTCCCGGTACATCTCCGCGACCAGGAACGCCAGGTCCAGCGACTGGCTGCGGTTCAGCCGCGGGTCGCACGCCGTCTCGTAGCGCTGGTGCAGGTCGTCGACGAAGATCTCGTCGCCGCCGCCCACGCACTCGGTGACGTCGTCGCCGGTCAGCTCCATGTGGATGCCGCCCGGGTGGGTGCCCAGGCCCTTGTGCACCTCGAAGAAGCCCTTGACCTCGTCCAGCACGTCGTCGAAGCGCCGGGTCTTGTGGCCCGAGGCCGCCTCGAAGGTGTTGCCGTGCATCGGGTCGCAGACCCAGGCCACCGCGGCACCGGACGCCGTGACCTTCTCCACCAGCGTGGGCAGCTTGTCGCGGATCTTGTCCGCGCCCATCCGGGTGATGAAGGTCAGCCGGCCCGGCTCGCGCTCGGGGTCCAGCCGGTCGATCAGCGCGAGCGCGTCCTCCGGCGTCGTGGACGGGCCGAGCTTCACACCGATCGGGTTGCGGATCTTCGAGGCGAACTCGATGTGCGCCCCGTCCAGCTGGCGGGTGCGCTCACCGATCCACACCATGTGGCCCGAGACGTCGTACAGCCGGCCGGTACGCGAGTCCACCCGGGTCAGCGCCGACTCGTAGTCCAGGATCAGCGCCTCGTGCGAGGCGTAGAACTCGACCGTGCGGAACTCCTCGGGGACCACCCCGCAGGCGTTCATGAAGTTCATCGCCCGGTCGATCTCCCGCGCCACCTGCTCGTAGCGCTGACCGGACGGCGAGGAGCGCACGAAGTCCTGGTTCCAGGCGTGCACCTGCCGCAGGTCGGCGTAGCCGCCGGTGGTGAAGGCACGCACCAGGTTCAGCGTCGAGGCCGACGCCTGGTACATGCGCTTGAGCCGCTGCGGGTCCGGCGTACGGGCCTCGGGGGTGAACGCGAAGCCGTTGACGGAGTCGCCGCGGTACGTCGGCAGGGTCACCCCGTCGCGGGTCTCCGTCGGCTTCGAGCGCGGCTTGCTGTACTGGCCGGCGATCCGGCCCACCTTCACCACGGGCACCTGCCCGGCGTAGGTCAGCACCGCGCCCATCTGGAGCAGGGTCTTGAGCTTGTTGCGGATCTGGTCCGCGCCGACGGCGTCGAAGGCCTCGGCACAGTCGCCGCCCTGGAGCAGGAACGCCTCACCGCGCGCGACGGCTCCCAGACGCTCGCGCAGCTGGTCGCACTCGCCGGCGAAGACGAGAGGCGGATAGGACTCGAGCTCGGCGATCACATCGCGCAGAGCCTCTTGGTCCGGCCAGTCAGGCTGCTGCGCCGCGGGCAGAGAGCGCCAGGTGTTGCCACCGGCGTGGATGTCAGCGTTCACGGTCACGCCCTCAACACTACGGGGTCGCCACGGCGCCCCCGGCGCCGGACCGCAGTGTGAGACAGAAAACGAGACGCGTACCTACCGCTTCCGGACCGCACCCGCGCCCCGCGCCCGCACCGAAAACCGGGACAGCGGCCCCGCCCGTGGGGTACCGTGCCGGACATGTACGCACACGCAGACCGGAATCGCTTCTGGTGGTGGACCGCTCCTCCGGCGGCCCACTGATCGCGCGTACGCGACGACGACTGCGAAGGCCGCCCCGAGGGGCGGCCTTCGGCGTCCACGGACCGGACGCCGGTCACGAGGGCCGTTCCTCCCCGACCCGGAAGGAACCCCCATGACCGCCACGACCGCCGGCCCCACCGCCGACCTCATCGCCCGGCTGACCGACCCTGCCTGCCCGCCCTTCGCCCTGCTCCACCGCCGCACCCCGGGCCGGGACACCGGCACCGTCGAACTCCTCCTCGGCCCCGTCACCGAGGCCGGCCGCCTCGCCGACATCCCCCTGCCCACCGGAGCCCCCACCGGCGGCGGGGCGGCCCACGACGCCCTGGCCCTCGTCCCTTTCCGGCAGATCCGCGAGCGCGGCTTCGCCGCCCGCGACGACGGCACGCCCCTGCTCGTCCTCACCCCCCACGAGACCCACGAGCTCCCGCTCGACGAGGTCCTCGCCGCCCTGCCCGCCCACCGGGTGACCGTCGAGGGCGGCGCCTTCGACGTCGGCGACGAGGAGTACGCCGGGATCGTCCGGCGGGTCATCGAGGACGAGATCGGCACCGGCGAGGGCGCCAACTTCGTCGTCCGGCGCACCTTCGAGGGCGAGATCCACGGCTTCCACGCCGCCGACGCCCTCGCCCTCTTCCGCCGGCTGCTCGCCGGCGAGCGCGGCGCGTACTGGACGCACCTGGTGCACACCCCCGCCCGCACCCTCGTGGGCGCCAGCCCCGAGGTCCACGTACGGATGTCCGGCGGCACGGTCGTCATGAACCCCATCAGCGGCACCTACCGCTACCCGGCCGGCGGCCCCACCCCCGAGGACCTCCTCGCCTTCCTCCACGACCGCAAGGAGGTGGAGGAGCTGTCGATGGTCGTCGACGAGGAACTCAAGATGATGTGCACCGTCGGCGACATGGGCGGCGTCGTCGTCGGGCCCCGGCTCAAGGAGATGGCCCACCTCGCCCACACCGAGTACGAGCTGCGCGGCCGCTCCTCGCTCGACGTCCGCGACGTGCTGCGCGAGACCCTGTTCGCCGCCACCGTCACCGGCTCCCCCGTCCAGAACGCCTGCCGCGTCATCGAACGCCACGAACCCCGCGGCCGCGGCTACTACGCCGGCGCCCTCGCCCTCATCGGCCGCGACGCCGGCGGCGCCCAGACCCTCGACTCGCCCATCCTCATCCGCACCGCCGACATCGACCGCCGCGGCCGCCTCCACGTCGGCGTCGGCGCCACCCTCGTACGCCACTCCGATCCCTGCGGCGAGGTCGCCGAGACCCACGCCAAGGCCGCGGCCGTGCTCACCGCACTCGGCGTCCGACCGGGCCCCGTACGCCCCGCGGCGGCCCCGCCCGTCCACCTCGCCGACGACCCCCGCGTACGCGCGGCACTGGACGCCCGCCGCGCCGACCTCGCCCCCTTCTGGCTGCGAATGCACACCGCCCCCTCCACCGCCGCACCCGGCGGACATGCGCTCGTCGTCGACGCCGAGGACACCTTCACGGCCATGCTGGCCCATCTCCTGCGCACCGCCGGCCTCACCGTCACCGTCCGCCGCTACGACGAACCCGGCCTGCACGAGACCGCCCTGCACCACGACGGCCCGGTGGTCCTCGGCCCCGGCCCCGGCAACCCCTCCGACGCCACCGACCCCAAGATGCGCCTGCTGCGCACCCTCACCGCCGACCTCCTCGCCACCCACCGCCACGGCCTGCTCGGCGTATGCCTGGGCCACGAGCTCATCGCGGCGGAACTGGGCCTGCAGATCGTGCGCAAGCGCATCCCCTTCCAGGGCGCCCAGGAACGCATCGACTTCTTCGGACGGCAGGAGACGGTGGGCTTCTACAACACGTACGTGGCCCACGGCACCACCGCCGACGGCGCCGAGCTGTCCGCCGACCCGACGACGGGCGAGATCCACGCCCTGCGGGGCGACGGCTTCGCGGGCGTCCAGTTCCACCCGGAGTCGGTGCTGACCCTCAACGGCTCGGCGATCGTGGGAGAGCTGCTGGCGGGGGTGGGCGCCGTGGCGTGAGGCGCCGGCACGGCCCTGGCCGCCGCTGCCACGTGCGGGCGCGGCCGGGGCCGTGCACGACTCGGTCCCCTCAGACGGGCTCGCCGTGTTCGAGGTACTGGGGGCGGGCCTGCGCTCGTGCCGTGATCGCGCGCCTGACCCTGCGGGCCAACCGGGGAATCAACAGGTCGTCCAGCGCCTCAACGGGATGGCATTCGGCGGCCAGCAATTCGTCGGACGCGAGCTTGATCGCCCCTACTGCATCGACGTCGAGCCGACCGCCGTCGAAGACGTACAGCACCTTGTCGCCTTCGGTGTCGCTCGGCGCCCAGTCGACGACAAGGAGGGGGCCGATCGGTGGCGAGATGCCGAGTTCCTCCCGCACTTCACGACGGCAGGCGCTCAAAGGTGACTCCCCCGTCTCGACGTACCCGCCAGGGATCTCCCACTTCGGCTTGTACGACGGGCGCACCAGCAACACGTTCTCTTGTTCGTCGAAGAACAGGGCGCCTGCCGCCATACGCGGGCGTGCCATGCGTCGTTCATGCTCGTTCTCGGTCATGACCCGAGCCTACGAAGACGGGCCGGGCAGGCTGTGCCGACAAGGAGCCAGGGGAGGGCGACGATGCGGGGCATGACCGATCACCTCACGTTCGGGCAGCGCGTGCGTTTCTACCGCGACCGACGCGGGTTGAACCGCCGGGAACTCGCCGAGCTGCTCGATCGGTCGCAGGACTGGCTCTACCGGGTCGAAACGGACCGGATCCCCGTCAACAGCATCAGGATCCGGACGGACCTCGCCGACGTCCTGCGCGTGCACCTGGAAGACCTGCAGGGCTCGCCGAAGCTGCTGGAGGATCACGACGACACCAAGGGCAACGTGCCGGCGATCCGGGCCGCTCTCATGCAGTCACGGCGGCTGTCCGGCGACCTGTTCGATCGCCGGGAGGTCCCCCGCCCCGAGCGGGTCGAAGTGGAGGTCGGCCGCGCCTGGGCCCTCTACCAGGGATCTGAGTACGCCCGTCTCGGCGAAGTCCTGCCCGGTCTGCTGGCCGACACGAGGCTGGCACTGTGCAGCCGGCCCACCGGCCGTGAGCAGGCCAAGGCCCGGCGAGGCTTCGCCTTGGCCCTCCATGTGACAGCCGTCTACCTGCGGAAGCTCGGTGAGACCAACCTGGCGTGGACGGCGATCGACCAGGGCGACATGGCCGCGAGCGAACTCGGCGATCCCGTGGTGACACTCGCCGTCCGGCGCGGTGTCGCACACGTCCAGCTGGGGGCCGGTCTCGCAGAAGAAGCCGTGAACGTTACCCAGGACGCAGCACATGACGTCAGCGCGGCCTGGTGGCGCTCGTCACCCGAGGCCGTATCCGTGTACGGGACGCTGTTCCTCGGCGGGGCCGTGGCAGCGGCCCGCTCGGGCGACCGCGCACTGACCGGCGAGATGCTGCGTCGTGCCCGGGAAGCCGCTGATCGGCTGGGGGTCGACAGGAACGACATGTGGACGTCCTTCGGCCCGGCCAACGTCGAGATCCACCGGCTGGCGACGGCCTTGGAGTTCGAAGAGGTCGACGAGGCGCTGGCCATGGTTTCCCGGCCGAACGCCGGCCGGCTCGCCAGGAGCCTGCCCGTCGAGCGCCGGGCCCGCTTCCGCCTGGACATGGCACGGACGTACGGCCAGGCCCACCGGCTCGACGAGGCTGTTACCCACCTGAAGCGCGCGTTCAGGACCGCGCCCGAGCAGATCCGTGCGCACGACTTCGCGCGTGACCTGGCTCGCCGTCTGGCCAAGCAGACACGTCATCGGGATGTCCACGAGCTGGCCGTGCGGCTGGGAGCCATGAAGTAAGGACTCGGATCCACGGCTTCCGCGACCTCGGAAAAAGTTTCCGGGTTTCCCTCTGCGCGCCCTCTACGTTCACTCGCGTCGCTTACCCGTGTTCTCGAAGGATGGTCGGGACGTGAGCAATGTGAGCCCAGTGATCAGCAGACGCGCCGCGGACGTGAGGCGCGTACGGCGGTGGAAGCGCCACCCGAGATCGGTCGGCCTGGCACGTGCCGAGTTGCGTGCGGCCCTGCGGGACTGGGGCCTCGCGGAAATCGAGGATTCCGCGGCATTGGTGCTGTGCGAGCTGATGAGCAACGCCGTCCGGTGGGCCCGGGTCCCGGTGGGCCGGGAGATCGAGACGTCCTTCTGCCGCGGGGCCGGCGGCGTCCGTATCTCCGTGGACGACGCGGACGAGACACGACCGCGGCTGCGCCCCGGAGACGGGACGGGCGGCCGGGGCCTCGCCCTGGTGGCAGAGCTGTCCTCGCGCTGGGGCGTGCGAAGCCGCCGGGGCGTCGGCAAGTCGGTCTGGGCCGTGGTGACGGTTCCGGGCGGAATGTGGATTGCTCCCAGGGACGGTCGAAGCGGGTGGGAGTCGTTCTGATGGAAAGTTGGAAGTCCCTTCGCGAACGTTGGCGCCTGGTACCGGAAGCCTCGAAGCCGCGAAGCTACCGGACGAAGTGCGTGACCTGCGGAGAAACGTCGTCGGACGAGGCAACCTCCGAAATGTCGGAGCTGTGGGCTTTGCATCATTTCGAGCGCAACCCGGAGCACTCCGGCTTTCACCACATCACGACCTGCTACTCCACGGCCCTTGAGTGTTGATGACCAGGAAGGAGCACAGGAACATGGGAAAGAAGAACGAGGACGACTGGGACCCGCACGAGAACCAGGGCACCGCCACTGACCCCGACACCCGCGTGTCCCAGAACGGCGACGTCTGGTCGTCCGCTGCTGACGACGAGGAGCGCGAGAGGAAGTAGTCCCGTGATCCACGGCGAGCACCTGGCGAAGGACCTGCGGCGCGATCACGGGTTCGTCCACATCGGCCGCACCAGGGACGGCCGGGCCGTGATCATGCGCAAGGGCGACCGCTGGACGGTCGTCCCCCTGCGGCTGCTCACCCGGGAAGCCGTGGACACGATCAGGGCTCAGGCGGGGCTCGGTCCCGCCTGAGCAGCAGTCGGCCCAGGTCACGGGACAGCCGCTTCCTGTCACTGTTCGGCTGCAGAAAAGGCGTGCGGGCCGAAGGCCCTGCAGGGGGGCCCGGATCGGCTCGTAGACTCGTGTGCCGTGGATACGACCCTGCCGGACCCCCTCGTCGACCAGCTGCTCGACGGCCGCTACCGCGTCGAGGCGCGTGTCGCCGTGGGCGGCATGGCCACGGTGTACCGCGCCCTGGACACCCGGCTGGACCGCGTGCTCGCCCTGAAGGTCATGCACCCCTCCCTCGCCGCCGACGGGGCGTTCGTGGAGCGCTTCATCCGGGAGGCGCGGGCCGTGGCCCGGCTGGACCATCCCAATGTGGTCGGGGTCTTCGATCAGGGCACCGACGGGCGGTACGTCTATCTGGCGATGGAGTACGTCGCCGGCTGCACCCTGCGCGACATCCTGCGCGAGCGCGGCGCCCTGCGCCCGCGGGCCGCGCTCGACATCGCCGAGCCGGTGCTGGCGGCGCTGGGCGCCGCGCACCGGGCCGGGCTGGTGCACCGGGACATGAAGCCGGAGAACGTGCTGATCGGCGACGACGGCCGGGTCAAGGTCGCCGACTTCGGCCTGGTGCGGACGGTGGACGCCAACACCACCAGCAGTACCGGTTCGGTGCTGGGCACCGTCTCCTATCTCGCCCCGGAGCAGATCGAGCACGGCACGGCCGACACCCGTGCCGACGTCTACGCCTGTGGCGTGGTGCTGTACGAGATGCTCACCGGCGCCAAGCCGCACACCGGTGGTACCCCCGCGCAGATCCTCTACCAGCACCTGCACGAGGACGTGCCCGCGCCGTCGCAGGCCGTGCCCGGCCTCGCGCCCGGGCTGGACGCGCTGGTCGCCGCGGCCACCGCGCGCGACGCCGAGCTGCGGCCGGTCGACGCCGCGGCCCTGCTGGCGCAGGTCCGGCAGGTGCGGGCGGGCCTGGACGACGCGCAGCTCGACCTGGTGCCGCCGGGTGCCCGCACGCCCGAGCAGGGCCCGCAGCCGGCCGGTTCCGAGGAACAAACGAGCGTGATCCCCCGCCCCGTGCCGTCCGAGGACGCTACGAGCGTGATCCCGCGCGTGCCGGCGGATCCCGGCATCGACCGAACGACCCGCATCGAGCTGCCGGCCACGCCGCCGCCCGCACCGCCCGCGGCGCCGCCCGTCCCCGCGCGTCCGCGCCCCGGCCGCCCGCGGCTGTGGCTGCTGGCGGCGGCCGGTGCGCTGCTGGCGGTCCTGGCCGGGACCGGCATCTGGTACATCAACTCCGGCCAGTTCACCTCCGTACCCGCCGTGCTGGACATGACCCAGGCCAAGGCCGAGCAGGAGCTGGACAAGGCCGGGCTGGAGATCAGCGTGAAGCAGGCGTTCAGCGACACCGTCGAGCGCGGGCACGTCATCGCCACCGACCCCAAACCGGGCCGGAAGATCCGCAACACCGGCAAGGTGACGGTGACCGTCTCCCGCGGCCCGCAGAAGTCCGAGGTGCCGAACGTCGCGGGCATGACCTTCGACCAGGCCAAGAAGAAGATCGAGGACCAGGGCCTGGCGGTCGGCGAGGTCACCAGGCAGTTCAGCAACGAGACCCCGAAGGACTCGGTGCTCTCCACCGACCCCGCGCCGGGTACGCAGATGCGGCCGGAGTCCCAGGTGGCGATCGTGGTCAGCAAGGGCCGCCAGATCTCCGTGCCGGACGTCACGGGGCTGTCCGTCGCGGACGCCACCGCCCGGCTGCGTGACGCGGGCCTGGCGGTGAAGGTGGCCGACGAGCAGGTCTTCTCCGACAAGCCCAAGGGCGCCGTGGCCCAGCAGACGCCGGGCAAGGGACAGATCGCCGGCGAGGGCGACGAGATCACGGTGACGGTCTCCAAGGGCAAGGAGATGGTCATCGTCCCGGACGTCACCGGCCGCACCGAGGCCGAGGCCAAGAGGACCCTGCAGGCCGCCGGATTCCAGGTGCAGGTCGACCGCCCGTTCTTCTTCCCGCGCGACTCCGTCGAGGCCCAGTCGGTGCGCGGCGGCGACCAGGCGGCCAAGGGCGACACGATCGTGATCCGGATGAAGGGCGGACTGTGAGCACCACGAGCCCCGTGAGTGGCCGGCGGCGCAATCCCGTCGGCGGCCACATTCCCGTGGCCGGCGGGCTGGCCAGGACGGGCCTGCCGTACGCCCGCGAGATGGGCGCCGAGGCCGTGCAGGTCTTCGTCGCCAACCCGCGCGGCTGGGCGACGCCGCCGGGCAGCCCGGCCCAGGACGAGGCGTTCCGTGCCGCGTGCGCGGCCGAGGAGCTGCCCGTCTACGTCCACGCCCCCTATCTGATCAACTTCGGTTCGCACACCGAGGCCACCGTCGAGCAGTCCGTCGCGTCCCTGCGTCACTCGCTGCGCCGGGGCCGGGAGATCGGCGCGCTGGGCGTGGTGGTGCACACCGGTTCGGCGACCGGCGGCCGGGGGCGGCAGACCGCGCTGGCCCAGGTGCACGAGCGGCTGCTGCCGCTGCTGGCGGAGCTCACCCACGACGACGATCCGCGGCTGCTGCTGGAGCCGACGGCAGGCCAGGGGGCGTCGCTGTGTTCCCTGGTGGCCGACCTCGGTCCGTACTTCGAGGCGCTGGAGCACCACCCGAAGCTGGGGGTGTGCCTGGACACCTGCCACCTCTTCGCGGCCGGCCACGACCTCGCCGGGCCGGGCGGGGTGAAGGTCATGCTGGACGAGCTGGTGTCCGTGGTGGGCGAGGGCCGGCTGGGGCTGATCCACGCCAATGACTCCAAGGACGTCGTCGGCGCCCACAAGGACCGGCACGCCAACATCGGCGCCGGGCACATCGGCGCGGAACCCTTCGGGGAGCTCTTCGCGCACCCGGAGACGGCGGGCGTGCCGCTGACGATCGAGACGCCGGGCGGCAAGGAGGGCCACGCCGCGGACGTGGCCCGGCTCAAGGCCCTGCGGGACGAGCGCTGCTGAGCGCCCCGTAGGGCGCGGGGCGGTGTCGATCTGCGGCTGCGATCGGCCACCGGCGGCCCGCTACCCCGAGTCCCGGGGCGAAGCAAGGCGCCCTGTCTGCGGGCGCGTCGTGGCTTGTCGCGCCCACGCGGCGGCGCCGCAAATCGACGCTGCCCCGCGCCCCTACGGGGCGCTGCATGATCCGCCGGACGCGTCCTAGACGACGGCTCCGCGTCCCGGGTCGTCGTCGTCCTCGTCGTCGCCGTCCTTCATGCGCAGCACGAGCGTGGCGAAGCCGCCGAGGAAGCCGCCGACGCCCAGCGTGGTGATCCACCAGGTGAGCTCCTGGCGCAGCAGCACCATCACGAGCAGCAGCAGGGGGCCGCCGAGCACGGCGATCCAGGCGAAGCGGGAGGTGGTGTCCCCGGTGGGCAGCGGGGGCGGCTCGGGCGGGACGAAGTGGCCCTCGTCGTCGGCGTCGCCCGCCTTCTGCGCCGGGCTCCAGTCCCGCGGGCCCGGCGAGGCGGCGGCGCGCACGGCGGGGCCGCTGTCGGCGGGCGGGGCCGGGGTACCGGGGGCGGCGCCGGGGGCCTCCGGGGAGGGGGCGGCGGTGGGGCCGGCCTCGTCCGTACGCTCCGCCGTGCGGTGGCCGGAAGCGGTCGGCTCGTCGTCGTTGCCCGTCGCGGGCCACAGGCCCTTCTCGGGGTCGGGCTGCTCGCCGTAGGCGGCGACGAGCTCGGCCCAGGCGCGGTCCTCGTCGAGGGGGTCGCGGCTGTCGTCGCGGTCGCGGCCCGCGTCGGGCTCAGCCATGGGCGGCCGCCCCGGGCAGCTCGGCGGCCGTGGTGAGGCGGCCGATGAACGCGTGCGTCTCCTCGAAGATCTTCGGAGCGTCGTGGTCGAGGGTGGCCACGTGGTAGCTGTTCTCCAGCAGCCGCTCGGTGACGTCGAGGGAGGAGACGCGGGCCAGGATGCGCGCGGAGTCGGCCGGCGGCACCACATGGTCCTGGGGGCTGTGCATCAGCAGCAACGGCTGGGTCACCTGGGGCAGTTCGCGGTCGAGCTGCTGCAGGAAGCGGCGGAAGGAGTACGCGGAGTGCAGCGGCACCCGGTCGTAGCCGGTCTCGGTCACGCCGGGCTTGGCTATGTCGCTGGCGATGCCCTTGGTGGTGGGCATCAGGTGGCGCACCACCGGCAGGGCGCGGGCGGCCAGGCCGTGCACCTTGTTGGCCGGGTTGACCAGCGCGATGCCGGAGATCGCGTCGCCGTGGTGGGCCGCCAGCCGCAGGGCGAGCGCGCCGCCCATCGACAGGCCGCACACGAAGACCTGCCTGCAGCGCTCCCGCAGCCGCCACAGCTCGCGGTCGACCTCGGCGTACCAGTCCTGCCAGCCCGTGATCGCCATGTCCTGCCAGCGTGTGCCGTGCCCGGGAAGCAGCGGCAGGGACACCGTCAGGCCCCGCTCCGCGAGATAATCGGCCCAGGGCCGGACGGACTGCGGGGAACCGGTGAAGCCGTGACACACAAGGACGCCGACCTCTCCGCCCTCATGGCGGAACGGCTCGGCTCCGGGGAGGAGCAGCACCGGGATCTCCGATCGATGCAACGGGACAACGGACACGAGGGGCCTTGAGCCCTCAGCCTACGCGGAGCGCCGCACGGGGGGTAGGCAGGTTAAGGTCTCCTCGTCACACACAGGAGGTTCTCGGTTGTTCTACGGCGCTATGAAGCTGTCCATCGGCGGGTCGCTGAAGCTTGCCTTCCGGCCGTGGGTGGAGGGGCTGGAGAACGTACCGGCCGAGGGGCCCGCGATCCTCGCGAGCAACCATCTGTCCTTCTCGGATTCCTTCTTCCTTCCCGCGGTGCTGGATCGCAAGATCACGTTCATCGCCAAGCAGGAGTACTTCACCTCCCCCGGGGTCAAGGGCAAGCTGACGGCGGCGTTCTTCAAGGGCGTCGGCCAGCTGCCCGTGGACCGCTCGGGTGCGCGCGGGGCCGGCGAGGCCGCGATCAAGAGCGGCATCGAGGTGCTGGAGCGCGGTGAGCTCTTCGGCATCTACCCGGAGGGCACCCGTTCCCCCGACGGCCGCCTCTACCGCGGCAAGCCCGGCGGTCTGGCCCGGGTGGCCCTGGCCACGGGCGCCCCGGTGATCCCGGTGGCGATGATCGACACGGAGAAGATCCAGCCGCCCGGCAAGGTCGTGCCCAAGCTGATGCGGCCCGGCATCCGCATCGGCAAGCCGCTGGACTTCAGCCGCTACCACGGCATGGACGGCGACCGCTTCATCCTCCGCTCGGTGACCGACGAGGTCATGTACGAGATCATGAAGCTGTCCGGCCAGGAGTACGTGGACATCTACGCGACCGCCGCCAAGCGGCAGATCGCGGAGGAGGCCAAGCGCAAGGCCGAGGAGGAGAAGGCGGCCAAGGCCGCCGGCCTCGACAAGGACACGGCGAAGGACAGCAAGGACAGCGAGAGCTAGGCGGCACAGCGGCCGGTAGGACACGGCGGCCGCCCGGCAGGGGGGTCGTTTCATGTCACGGGGCACCGCAGGGCGCCCGCGCGTCGTACGGATGTCGGTGGAGCTGCCGCTGTGGCGTGCGCTGACCGGATATCGCATCCTGAGCCTGGCCTATGCGCTCGGGCTGTTCGCCCTGAACCGTCATGCGTACGCGCATCCCCTCGGGGCCGCGCTCTACATGGGCGTACTGACCGTGTGGACGGCGCTGACCTGGAACAGGGTCACCTCCGCGGAGCGCTGCACCAGGCCCTTCCTCGTCACCGACCTGGCCATCGCGCTGACGGGCATCGCGCTCACCCCGCTGCTGGACACCGCCGAGCGCATCGACGCAGGCGCGGCCACGCTGCCGTCCATCTGGACCGGCGGGGCGGTACTGGGCCTGGCCATCAAGGGCGGCTGGCGCTGGGCGGCGGCCGGCTCGACGCTCGTCGCGGTCGTCAACCTCGTCGAGCGCGGCAGTCCGGCCCGGGACACCGTGCACAACGTCGTCCTGGTGTGGGTCTCCTCCATCGCCATCGGCTACATCGTCGAGGTCGCCCGGGCCAGTGAGCGCACCCTGGCCCGCGCCCTGCAGATCGAGGCCGCCACCCGCGAGCGGGAGCGGCTGGCCCGCGACATCCACGACGGCGTCCTGCAGGTGCTGGCCATGGTCCAGCGGCGCGGCGCGCAGATCGGCGGCGAGGCGGCGGAGCTCGGCCAGATGGCCGGCGAGCAGGAGATCGCCCTGCGCACCCTGATCGCCGGCGGCCTGGTGCCGCCGCAGCGCTCGGCCGCCCAGCTCGCCGAGGACGCCGCCCTGGTACGGACCGTGGCCGCCGGCACCGCCCCGGGCCCCGCGCCCGCGCCCCCGGCCGGCCCCTGCGACGTACGGGCGCTGCTCGCGCCGCACGCCTCGGGCCGCATCACCGTCTCCGCGCCCGGTACGCCGGTGCTGCTGGAGGCGGCCGCGGCCGCCGAGCTGGCGGCCGCCGTCGGCGCCGCTCTGGACAACGTCGCCCGGCACGCCGGCGAGGACGCCCACGCCTGGATCCTGCTGGAGGACGAACCGGACGAGGTGATCGTCACCGTGCGCGACGACGGCCCCGGCATTCCCGAGGGCCGCCTGGCCGACGCCGAGCGCGAGGGGCGGATGGGCGTGGCGCTGTCCATCCGCGGCCGGCTGCGCGACCTCGGCGGCACGGCCGAACTGCTGTCGGTGCCCGGGCAGGGCACGGAAGTCGAACTGAAGGTTCCCCGGGGGAGCGAGAACGAGGCATGAGCACAGACGCAATCAAGGTGATGGTCGTCGACGACCACCCCATGTGGCGCGACGCGGTCGCCCGCGACCTGGCCGCCGCCGGCTACACGATCGTGGCCACCGCGGGCGACGGCCCGCAGGCCGTGCGCCGGGCGAAGGCCACCGCCCCGGACGTGCTGGTGCTCGACCTGAACCTGCCCGGCCTGCCCGGCGTCGCCGTCTGCAAGGAGCTCGTCGGCGAGATGCCGGGGCTGCGCGTGCTGGTGCTCTCCGCCAGCGGCGAGCACGCCGACGTCCTGGAGGCCGTGAAGTCCGGGGCCACCGGCTACCTGCTGAAGTCCGCCAGCCCCCAGGAGCTGCTGGACGCCGTGGCCCGCACCGCGGCGGGCGACCCCGTCTTCACCCCGGGCCTGGCCGGCCTCGTCCTCGGCGAGTACCGCCGGCTGGCCGCCGCCCCGGCCCCCGCCACCGCCGACGAGCCCGGCGCCCCCCGGCTGACCGACCGGGAGACCGAGGTGCTGCGCCTGGTCGCCAAGGGTCTGTCGTACAAGCAGATCGCCGAACGGCTGGTTATTTCCCACCGGACGGTGCAGAACCATGTTCAGAACACCTTGGGCAAGCTCCAGCTGCACAACCGCGTGGAGCTCGTCCGCTACGCGATAGAGCGAGGCCTCGACGACGCCTGAGCGCCCTGCGCGACCTGCGGGTGTCGTCCCCGGCGAAGGGGAGGGTGTCCGGCATGCGCATCGGAGTGCTCACGGGAGGCGGCGACTGCCCCGGACTCAACGCGGTCATCCGCGCGGTCGTCCGCAGGGGCGTCCAGGACTACGACTACGACTTCATCGGCTTCCGGGACGGCTGGCGCGGACCGCTGACCGGCGCCGTCGTGCCGCTCGGCATCCCCGCGGTCCGCGGCATCCTGCCGCGCGGCGGCACCGTCCTCGGCTCGTCGCGCACCAATCCGTTCAAGGAGCCCGACGGGGTGCGCCGCATCACCGGCACCCTGGCCGAGCACGCGGTGGACGCCCTGATCGCCATCGGCGGCGAGGACACCCTCGGGGTGGCGGCCCGGCTGCACGACGAGTACGGCGTGCGCTGCGTCGGCGTGCCCAAGACCATCGACAACGACCTGTCCGCCACGGACTACACCTTCGGCTTCGACACCGCCGTCAACATCGCCACCGAGGCCATCGACCGGCTGCACACCACGGCCGAGTCGCACATGCGCGTCCTGGTCGTCGAGGTGATGGGCCGGCACGCCGGCTGGATCGCCCTGCACTCCGGCCTGGCCGGCGGCGCCAACGTCATCCTCGTCCCCGAGCAGCGCTTCGACGTCGACGAGGTCTGCGGCTGGGTCACCTCCCGCTTCCGCGCCAGCTACGCGCCGATCGTGGTGGTCGCCGAGGGCGCGATGCCGCACGACGGCGACCTCGTCCTCAAGGACGCGGCCGCGCTCGACCCCTTCGGCCACGTCCGCCTGTCGGGGGTCGGCGAGTGGCTGGCCAAGGAGATCGAACGCCGCACGGGCAAGGAGGCCCGCACCACGGTGCTGGGTCACGTCCAGCGCGGCGGGACGCCCAGCGCGTTCGACCGCTGGCTGGCCACGCGGTTCGGGCTGCACGCGATCACGGCGGTACGGGACGGCGCCTTCGGGCAGATGGTGGCGCTGCGGGGCACGGACGTGGTGCGGGTGCCCCTGGCGGAGGCGACGGCGCGGCTGAAGACGGTGCCGCTGGAGGTCTACGAGGAGGCGAAGGTCTTCTTCGGCTGAGAAGCATTCACCCACACGGGGGGGGGGGGGGGGGGGGGGGGGGGTGGGGGCAACCCCCCCCCCGGG
>NZ_BAAJPZ010000021.1:0-95861 GCF_057552455.1 Streptomyces sp. PKA51 | reverse complement strand
CGGGGCCCCCGGGGCGCGGGGGCCCCCCGGGCCCGGTGTCAGTAGCCGAAGTCCTGCGTCCAGTAGGGGCCGTTGCCGCCGTGGCGGATCCCCACGCCGATGCTCCGGTAGTCGCAGTTGAGGATGTTGGCCCGGTGCCCGCTGCTGCGCATCCAGGCGTCCATCACGGTGTGGGGGTCCGGGTGGCCGCGGGCGATGTTCTCCCCGCCGAGGTTCTTGATGCCGCGCCGGGCCGCCCGGTCCCAGGGGGTCCGGCCGTCGGGGTCGGTGTGGTCGAAGAAGCTCCGGCGCTCCATGTCGTCGCTGAAGGACTGTGCCAGTCGGTTCAGCCGCACGTCGGCCCGCAGGGGGCGGTAGCCGGCCCTGGCGCGTTCGGCGTTGACCAGCGACACCACCAGGTGGGCGGCGGCTGCGTGCGGGTCGGCCAGCGCCGCGGCGCGCAGCGGCTGCGCGTCCTCGTCGTCCTCGTCCGGTGCGGGGGAGTGCTGCGCGTGCGGCGCATGCGGCGCGTGCTGCCCGTGCGCCGGTGCGGCCGGTCGCGGCACGCCGGCCGGATGCCCGGAGGGTGCGGCGTACGGGGAGGAGGTAGGTGCGGCGGCGTGGCGTGGCGCGGTGTCCCGCCCGGGCGCGGTCCGGGCCGGCTCGTGGAAGCCCGCCTGCTGCATTCCCCCGTCCGGCGCCACCGGCTCCGCGCGGTCGCCCGCCGGTCGGTCGGCGGGCCGCTGCGGCCGGGCGCCCGCGCCGGGCGCGGGGGCCGCGGGGGCGATGGGTACGGTCGCCTCGGGCGGGCCGTCGGCGCGCACCTGTCCGCCGGGGCCCGTGCCCGGCGGTTGTCCGTCCCCGGCGGGGAAGACCCCGCCCGGCAGCAGGCCGGAGACCATGGCCACGGCGCCCATGGCCACCGCGGCCGAGGCGCCCAGCAGTCCTGCGCGCCGGCTCGGGGCGCCCTTGCCGCCCTTCGCGGCGGCCGCGGCCACCGCCTGCGGGTGCGGCGTCTTCTTCCGCCCGCCCCGGTGCGGGCTGCGGTGCCGCCCGCCGCCACCACCCCCTGGGCGTACGACGGGGAGGGGCTGGGTGACCGCCTCGGCCGGGTCCTCGGAGCGTCGATGGCGACCCATCCGCAGTCTTCCTCACGTGTCGGTGTCGAAGTGGTCACTCGTACGGGGGAGCCTTATTCGGCCGCGACTGTACGGCACGGGGCGCGGGGTCGAAGTGCTGCTTATGTAATTGCCCGGTTAACGTGCAGGCATGAACGAGAATGTCCGTCTGACGGCGTGGGTGCGCGGCCATGTGCAGGGTGTTGGCTTTCGTTGGTTCACTCGGGCCAATGCATTGCGGATCGGTGATCTGATCGGCTTTGCCTCCAACCTGTCCGACGGCCGCGTGCAGGTCGTGGCCGAGGGCCCCCGCGGGGCCTGCGAACAATTGCTCGATTGGCTGCGGGACGGCGACACGCCCGGGCGCGTCGACGGCGTCACCGAGATCTGGGACGCGCCCAAGGGGGGTTACGCCGGCTTCGAGATCCGCTGACCGTACGGCCGGGAAATCGGATAGTGGCCGGGTTTCCCCCGGAAGCGCGGCGGACGAGAGTCCCTCACATATGCCATCGGCATATGTGAGGGACGGAAATCGCCTGATGGTTGCCAAGCGGGCCGCAGCATGCAAGGCTGCCTGTCAACGGATGATCTCCAAGCGGCCCTGAGGGCCCCGGGTGCGGAATGCGGCGCCGATTACTCGCGCGCACCCCCGGGACGCCTGCGGATACAGCGTGTGATCGTGTTGACCGTCAAACCATTTGGTGAGACTCTGGAAGCCCCGCGCACCTTAGCTGTTTGGCATTGGAAGACCGTAGTAGCGATGGCAGACACCGCGGGTGCGAATCCCTCACGACCCACACCGCTTCGGTCGGTCACTCAGTGTGGAGGACCATCCATCATGGCAAAGGCGCTTCTCGGTTACGTCGGCGGCTCCGACCCCCGAGTCCTCTCCGAGATGCGACGGCTCCAGCAGCGTGTCCAGGACCTCGAATCCGAGCTCATCCGGATGCAGGCCGAGAACGACGCGCTGGCTGCCGCCGCTCACCACGGTGACTCGCTGCTCGACACCATCGACGTATCCAAGGCGGAGCCTGCGCTCGCCTGATCCGCGCCCCGCCCCGGGGGCCCGGTCGGGCTGCATCATCGGCAGCCGCCAGGAGTCGCAGCTGCAAGGGACGCTTCGGCGTCCCTTCGTCGTATCCCCCCGCCGGCTCCCCCCTCGGTCCGCCCCTGAAGGCCGTGTCGGTCGCGCTGTGTCGGCCGACCCCCGATCGCCGCCTCACGCACGACGTGCCCTTCATGTGCCCTGCCCCTCGCAGGGTGAAACCCGTGCGAACAACGAGCGACACAGCGGCAGCGCCCGGGCACGGGGCGGCCGGCCGGTAGAGTCCTCCCGCGTGCACCTCAAGAGCCTGACCCTGCGCGGGTTCAAATCCTTCGCCTCCGCCACGACCCTGCGCTTCGAACCCGGCATCACCTGTGTGGTGGGTCCGAACGGTTCGGGCAAGTCCAATGTGGTCGACGCCCTGTCCTGGGTCATGGGCGAGCAGGGGGCCAAGTCGCTGCGCGGCGGCAAGATGGAGGACGTCATCTTCGCCGGGACCACCGGCCGTCCCCCGCTCGGCCGCGCCGAGGTCTCCTTGACCATCGACAACTCCGACGGCGCCCTGCCCATCGAGTACGCCGAGGTCACCATCACGCGGATCATGTTCCGCAACGGCGGCAGCGAGTACCAGATCAACGGCGACACCTGCCGCCTGCTGGACATCCAGGAACTGCTCTCCGACTCCGGCATCGGCCGCGAGATGCACGTCATCGTCGGCCAGGGCCAGCTCGACTCCGTCCTGCACGCCGATCCCCAGGGCCGCCGCGCCTTCATCGAGGAGGCCGCGGGCGTCCTCAAGCACCGCAAGCGCAAGGAGAAGGCGCTGCGCAAGCTGGAGGCGATGAAGGCCAACCTCGCCCGCGTGCAGGACCTCACCGACGAACTGCGCCGCCAGCTCAAGCCGCTCGGCCGGCAGGCCGCCGTCGCCCGCCGCGCCGCCGTCATCCAGGCCGACCTGCGCGACGCCCGGCTGCGCCTGCTCGCCGACGACCTCGTCGCCCTGCGCGAGGCCCTGCGCTCCGAGATCGCCGACGAGGCCGCCCTCAAGGCCCGCAAGGAGGCCGCCGAGGCCGAGCTGCGCGCCGCCGCCCAGCGCGAGGCCGCCCTGGAGGAGCAGGTCCGCGCCCTCGCCCCGCGCCTGGCCCGGGCCCAGCAGACCTGGTACGAGCTCTCCCGCCTCGCCGAACGCGTACGCGGCACCGTCAGCCTCGCCGAGGCCCGCGTCACCAGCGCCACCTCCGCCCCCGCCGAGGACCGGCGCGGCCGCGACCCCGAGGACCTCGAACGCGAGGCCGCCCGCATCCGCGAACAGGAGGCCGAGCTCGAAGCCGCCCTGGAGGCGGCCGGCCGCGCCCTGGAGGACACCTCCGCGCACCGCGCCGAGCTCGAACGCCGCCTCGCCGAGGAGGAACGCCGGCTGCGCGACGCCGCCCGCGCCGTCGCCGACCGCCGCGAACAGCTCGCCCGGCTGCACGGCAGGGTCACCGCCGCCCGCGGCCGCGCCGCCTCCGCCGAGGCCGAGATCGGCCGGCTGGAACAGGCCCGCGAGGAGGCGGCCGAGCGCGCAGCGGCCGCCCAGGAGGAGTACGAGCGCCACCTCGCGGAGGCCGGCGGCACCGACGCCGAGGACACCGAACTGGCCGCCGCCCACGCACGGGCCCGGGCCGCCCTCGCCGAGGCCGACGCCGATCTCGACGCCGCCCGCGAGGCCGTCACCGAGGCCGAACGCGACCGCGCCGCCCTCACCGCCCGCCACGACGCCCTCGCCCTCGGTCTGCGCCGCAAGGACGGCACCGGCGCCCTGCTGAGCGCGAAGGAACGATTGACCGGCGTGCTGGGCCCGGCCGCCGAACTGCTGAGCGTCGCCCCCGGCCACGAACTGCCCGTCGCCACCGCCCTCGGCGCGGCCGCCGACGCCGTCGCCGTCTCCGGCCCCGCCGCGGCGGCCGAGGCCCTGCGCGTGCTGAAGAAGGAGGACGCCGGCCGGGCCACCCTCCTCCTCGCCGGGGCACCGGAGGAAACGTCCCTGCCCGGCAGCCCGGACGCTCCGGGGCCGCTGTACGCCGCCCGCCTCGTGCGCGGGCCCGAGACCCTGCTGCCCGCCGTGCACCGGCTGCTGCGCGACATCGTGGTCGTCGACACCCTGGAGGACGCCGAGGCCCTCGTGCACTCCCGGCCGCACCTGACCGCCGTCACGGCCGAGGGCGACCTGCTCGGAGCCCACTACGCCCAGGGCGGCTCCGGCGGGGCGCCCAGCCTGCTGGAGACCCAGGCCGCCGTCGACGAGGCCGCCGCCTCCCTCACCCGCCTGGGCGAGCGCTGCGCCGCCCTGCGCGCCGAGCGCGACGCGGCCGCCGAGCGCCGCCGCACCGCCGCCGCGCTCGTCGAGGAGCTCGCCGCCCGCCGCAGCGCCGCCGAGCGGGAACGCTCGCAGGGCGCGCAGGTGCTCGGCCGGCTCGCCGGCCAGGCCCGCGCCGCCGCCGGCGAGGCCGAACGCGCGGTCGCCGCGGCCGAACGCGCCCGCGAGGCCCTCACCCGCGCCACCGAGGAGGCCGAGGAACTGGCCGCCCGCCTCGCCGCGGCCGAGGACCTCGCCGCCGCCGACGGCACCGACGAACCCGACACCTCCGTACGCGACCGCCTCGCCGCCGACGGCGCCAACGCCCGCCAGACCGAGATGGAGGCGCGCCTGCAGGTCCGTACGCACGAGGAACGCGTCAAGGCCCTCGCCGGCCGGGCCGACTCCCTCGACCGCGCGGCCGCCGCCGAGCGCGAGGCCAGGACCCGCGCCGAACGCCGCCGCGCCCGGCTGCGCCACGAGGCCGAGGTGGCCGCCGCCGTCGCGGCCGGCGCCCGGCAGCTGCTGGCACACGTCGAGGTCTCCCTCGTGCGCGCCGACGAGGAGCGGCGCGCCGCCGAGGCCGCCAAGGCGGCCCGGGAGGAGGAGCTCGTCGCCGGCCGGGGCGCCGCCCGCGACCTGAAGACCGAGCTCGACAAGCTCACCGACTCCGTGCACCGCGGCGAGGTGCTGGGGGCGGAGAAGCGGCTGCGCATCGAGCAGCTGGAGGGCCGGGCCCTGGAGGAGCTGGGCGTCGAACCCGCCGTACTGATCGCCGAGTACGGCCCCGACCAGCCCGTGCCGCCCTCGCCCCCGGCGGAGGGCGAGGTGCTGCCCGAGGACCCCGAGCACCCCCGCAACCGGCCCGTCCCCTACGACCGCGCCGCCCAGGAGAAGCGCCTGAAGGCGGCCGAGCGCGCCTACCAGCAGCTGGGCAAGGTCAACCCGCTGGCGCTGGAGGAGTTCGCGGCGCTGGAGGAGCGGCACCAGTTCCTCTCCGAGCAGCTCGACGACCTCAAGAAGACCCGGGCGGACCTGCTGCAGGTGGTCAAGGACGTCGACAAGCGGGTGGAGGAGGTCTTCACGGCGGCGTACCACGACACGGCCCGCGAGTTCGAGGGCGTCTTCTCCCGGCTCTTCCCCGGCGGCGAGGGCCGGCTGGTGCTGACCGACCCCGACGACATGCTGGCCACCGGCGTTGACGTCGAGGCCCGCCCGCCGGGCAAGAAGGTCAAGCGGCTGTCCCTGCTCTCCGGCGGCGAGCGCTCGCTGACGGCGGTGGCGCTCCTCGTCGCCATCTTCAAGGCCCGGCCGAGCCCCTTCTACGTGATGGACGAGGTGGAGGCGGCCCTGGACGACACCAATCTCCAGCGGCTGATCCGGATCATGAAGGAGCTGCAGGAGAGCTCCCAACTCATCGTGATCACGCACCAGAAGCGCACGATGGAGGTGGCGGACGCCCTGTACGGAGTGTCCATGCAGGGCGACGGCGTGTCGAAGGTCGTCAGCCAGCGACTGCGCTAACTCAAGATCACTTCAACTCTTGAAGCTAACAAGGGGCAAACGGTGATCTGATTTCTTCCTCACACCCTATTGACTTAAAAAACTGAAGGCATAAGGTTTGCCGCGTTGCTCACGCCTTCACGTGGTTGATCGTCCGGTCCCACCGAGGCGCCCCCCACCCCGGCAGTGTCGCCGGGTTCCAGGAGAAAACCTTGACCAGCACTGCGACGGCGCAGGGGTCCGAGGGCCGCAAGGCCGCTCCGGACCACCTCGGCCACGTCATCTTCATCACCGCGGCCGCGGCCATGGGTGGCTTCCTCTTCGGCTACGACAGCTCCGTCATCAACGGTGCGGTCGAGGGCATCCGTGCGAAGTACGACATCGGCTCCGCCGCCCTCGCCCAGGTCATCGCCATCGCGCTGATCGGCTGCGCCGTCGGCGCAGCCACCGCGGGCCGCCTGGCCGACCGCATCGGCCGCATCCGCACGATGCAGATCTCCTCGGTCCTCTTCACCATCAGCGCGATCGGCTCGGCCCTGCCGTTCTCCCTGTACGACCTGGCCTTCTGGCGCGTCCTCGGCGGCATCGCCATCGGCATGGCCTCGGTCATCGGCCCGGCCTACATCGCCGAGGTCTCCCCGCCGGCCTACCGCGGCCGCCTCGGCGCCTTCCAGCAGGCCGCCATCGTCGTCGGCATCGCCGTCTCCCAGCTCGTCAACTGGGGCCTGCTGAACCTCGCCCACGGCGAGCAGCGCGGCAAGATCATGGGTATCGAGGCCTGGCAGGTCATGCTCGGCGTCATGGTCGTCCCCGCCGTCCTGTACGGCCTGCTCTCCCTCGCCATCCCCGAGTCGCCCCGCTTCCTGATCTCCGTCGACAAGATCGACAAGGCCAAGCAGGTCCTGGCCGAGGTCGAGGGCTCCGGCGTCGACCTCGACAAGCGCGTCGCCGAGATCGAGCACGCGATGAAGAGCGAGCAGAAGTCCACGTTCAAGGACCTCGTCGGCGGCAAGGGCGGCCTGCTCCCGATCGTCTGGATCGGCATCGGACTCTCCGTCTTCCAGCAGTTCGTCGGCATCAACGTCGCCTTCTACTACTCCTCGACGCTGTGGCAGTCGGTCGGCGTCAACCCCGAGAGCTCGTTCTTCTACAGCTTCACCACGTCGATCATCAACATCGTCGGCACCGTGATCGCGATGGTCCTCGTCGACCGCATCGGCCGCAAGCCGCTCGCCCTCGTCGGCTCCGTCGGCATGGCCCTCTCCCTCGCCCTGGAGGCCTGGGCCTTCGCCTCCAAGTCCGCCGAGGGCACCCTGCCCACCACGCAGGGCACCGTCGCCCTGATCGCGGCCCACGCGTTCGTCCTGTTCTTCGCGCTCTCCTGGGGCGTCGTGGTCTGGGTCTTCCTGGGCGAGATGTTCCCCAACCGCATCCGCGCCGCGGCGCTCGGCGTCGCCGCCTCCGCGCAGTGGGTCGCCAACTGGGCCATCACGGCCAGCTTCCCGAGCCTGGCGGACTGGAACCTGTCCGGGGCGTACGTGATCTACGCGGTCTTCGCCGTGCTCTCCATTCCCTTCGTGACGAAGTTCGTGAAGGAGACCAAGGGCAAGGCGTTGGAGGAGATGGGCTAACCCCCCCGCCGCCCCTCTCCCCGTGGCTGCCCCCGGCTCGTACGAGCCGGGGGCAGCCGCCGTTTGCGCTCCGCTCGGGCGGCACGACGGCGCCCCGCAGGGGCGCGGGCGACGGCGCGATCGGCCACTGACGGCCCGCGGCCGAATGCGCTGCCGCCACCCTGGGGCCCGGGCCCGGGGCCCGGGGCCCGGGGGCACTCCACCTGCGGGCGCGTCGTGGCTCGTCGCGCAGTTCCCCGCGCCCCTATGGGGCGCTGCGCGCCCATCGGGCAGTCGGGCCCGTGTGCCTGCGGGTGCGCTGCAACCGGCCGCCGGCCCGGCCTGGCGGGGCTTCGCCCCTGGCCCCCGGCCGAAGGAACGAGGCCGGGCGGCCGGCCCCCGCGCCCCTGCGGGCGGCTGCGCGCCCACCGGGCGGCCGGTCCCCGTGCCCCCTGCGGGGCGCTGCATGCCCACCGGGCCGTCGGTCCCCGTGCGCCTGCCGGGCGCTGCGCGCCCACCGGCGGGGTGCGGGTACGCGAAAGGGCCCCCGAGGGGGCCCTTTGCAGGTGGGGGAGGGGGCGCAGGCTACGCCGCCGGCACCTTCTCCGGCTCCGCCGCCTCCGCGGCCGCGGCCGCCGCCTCCGCCGCGTTCTCACGCGGCACCGGCAGCGCGGCCATCACCGCGGCCGAGATGAGAATCGTCGCCGCCCAGCCCAGGCCGTACTTGCCGACGAACGTCGACGACAGGGGGCCGCTGAACCAGGCGCAGTCCGTGAAGGCGAGGCCGGCGAGGAGGGCGACGCCCCAGGCGGTCATGGCCTGCCAGCAGAAGCCGCCGACGTACCAGTAGCGGCTCGTGCGGCCGGTGTCCATCAGCGCTTCGGCGTCGTAGCGCACGGCGCGGGACCGGCGGCGGGCCATGTCGACGGCGTAGACGCCGATCCAGGCGGAGAAGGAGACGGCCAGCAGGATGAGGAAGGTGATGAAGGAGCTGAGGAAGCTCTTGGCGACCAGCATCAGCAGGAGGCCGCCCGCGAGGGAGATGAAGGCGTTGATGCTGACGGCCATGGCGCGCGGCAGCTTGACGCCCATGGTCTGGGCGGTGAAGCCGGCGGAGTACATCGACAGGCTGTTGATCAGGAGCATGCCGACGATGGCGGTGATCAGGTAGGGCACGGCCAGCCAGGTCGGCAGGATGTCGCCGAGGAAGGAGACCGGGTCCGGGGCGTCGGCGAGCTTGGGCGTCGCCACGGCCATCACGGCACCCATGAGCACCATCGGCACCATGACGATGCCGGCGCCGGAGACGGTGGCGCCGACGATCTTCTTGCCGGAGGCGGCGTGCGGCAGGTACCGGGCGAAGTCCGGGCCGGTGGGCACCCAGCTGATGCCGCCGGCGGCGATGGTGCCGATACCGGCGATCACCATGGCCGTGGTGCCGGCGGGCTTGGAGAAGACCTCGTCCCACTCGATGTGGGCGATCAGGTAGCCGAGCACCAGGACGCTGAAGACGCCGAAGAGGTACGTCGACCAGGTGTTGCAGACGTTGAGCGCCTTGCGGCCCATGCCGCTGACCAGGAAGGTGCAGGCGACGAAGGCGAAGAGCGTCACGATGATGAGCACGGTGTTGCTCTTGACGCCGAGCACCAGGTCGAGGACGGTCAGCACCGCGTACGCGCCGGTGACCGCGTTGATCGTCTCCCAGCCGAAGCGGGCGACCCACAGGATCGCGCCGGGGAAGAGGTTGCCCCGCACGCCGAACGTGGCACGGGAGAGCATCGCGCCGGGGGCGCCGCCCCACTTGCCGGACACCGACAGCACGCCGACCAGGCCGAAGGACACCAGCGCGGCGCACGCGGCCACGACGAGGACCTGCCAGAAGTTCAGCTTGTTGAAGACCACCAGCGCGGCGCCCATGGTGAGCAGCAGCACGCTGATGTTGGCGGCAACCCAGGTCGGGAAGAGCTCCCGGACCCGGCCGTGCCGCTCGTGGTCGGGTACGGGCTCGATGCCGCGGGTCTCGATGGCGCCTGCGGCGCCGTCGGGGCTGGACACGTTGGCGCCTTCGGCAGCGTTGTCCATGGTGGGGGCCATGTGGGGGGCTCCGTGCGGGGTGAACCAGGGCGGGGCCTGGGCAGAAAGGGACGGTCGGGACTCTACGCGCGTTGCGCAAGCCCACGCCATCGTACTTTGATCTAACTTTGGCCGGTTAGGGCCATTCGTCCTTGTGGAAAACCACAACAACCTTGCGTCGCGGTGCCCGATCCCCGCGGTGTCCGATACTGGGTCCGTTATGGAAATCGTCATCCTTGCTGTCGTCATCGCTGTGGTCGCGCTCGGCGCGATCAGCGGGCTCGTGGTCAGCAGCCGCAAGAAGAAGCAGCTGCCGCCCGCTCCGCCGAGCACCCCGACCCCGTCCGTCACCGCGCCGCCCGCCGAGCCGCACATCGGCGAGGAGGCCGAGACCCCGACCGCGGCACCCCGCCGCACGGTCGAGGAAGTGGAACTGCCTCCGGCGAAGACGCCGGAGCCCGAGGCCCCCGTCGTGGAGCCCGCCCTCCCCGAGGCCCCGGCCGAGCCGGAGATCGAGGTCCCCGAGCCCACCGCCGGCCGCCTGGTGCGCCTGCGCGCCCGGCTCTCCCGCTCCCAGAACTCCCTGGGCAAGGGTCTGCTGACCCTGCTCTCCCGCGAGCACCTGGACGAGGACACCTGGGAGGAGATCGAGGACACCCTGCTGACCGCCGACGTCGGCGTCGCCCCCACCCAGGAGCTCGTCGAGCGCCTGCGCGAGCGCGTGCGCGTGCTCGGCACCCGTACGCCCGAGGAGCTGCGCGACCTGCTGCGCGAGGAGCTGCTCGCCCTCATCGGCACCGAGGCCGACCGCAGCGTCCACACCGAGCCGGGCGTGGCCGTGAACGGCGAGGAGAAGCCCGGCGTCGTCATGGTCGTCGGCGTCAACGGCACCGGCAAGACCACCACCACCGGCAAGCTCGCCCGGGTGCTCGTCGCCGACGGCAAGTCCGTCGTCCTGGGCGCGGCCGACACCTTCCGTGCCGCCGCCGCCGACCAGCTGCAGACCTGGGGCGAGCGGGTGGGCGCCCGTACGGTGCGCGGCCCGGAGGGCGGCGACCCGGCGTCGATCGCCTTCGACGCGGTCAAGGAGGGCATCGCCGAGGGCGCGGACGTCGTGCTGATCGACACCGCCGGCCGCCTGCACACCAAGACCGGCCTCATGGACGAGCTCGGCAAGGTCAAGCGCGTCGTGGAGAAGCACGGCTCGGTCGACGAGATCCTGCTCGTCCTCGACGCCACGACCGGTCAGAACGGCCTGACCCAGGCCCGGGTCTTCGCCGAGGTCGTCAACATCACCGGCATCGTGCTCACCAAGCTCGACGGCACCGCCAAGGGCGGCATCATCGTCTCCGTCCAGCGCGAGCTGGGCGTGCCGGTCAAGCTCGTCGGCCTGGGCGAGGGCGCGGACGACCTCGCGCCGTTCGAGCCCGAGGCGTTCGTGGACGCCCTGCTGGGCTGAGTCCCGCCCACCCGCGCGAAAGGGGTGTCCTCGTCGCAGCACCGCTGCCGCGAGGACACCCCTTTCAGCTGCCCGCGGCGCCCGAGCGGTGGCACACGTACGCCAGCGTGCCCAGCAGCAGCCGTGCCTCCGGCGGCCGGCCGGCCGTGTCCAGGGCGGGCGGCAGCAGCCAGCGCATGGGCCCGAGCCCGGCGAAGTCCGACGGCGGCGCCGTGACGTGGTCGCCGCGGCCCAGCCCCTTGAGGTCCAGCCGGGCGTCGTCCCAGCCCATCCGGTACAGCAGCTGCGGAAGCTCCGCGGCCGCTCCCGGGGCGACGAAGAACAGCGCCCGCCCGTGCGGGGTCAGTGCCACCGGCCCCAGCGGCACCCCCATGCGCTCCAGCCGCGCCAGGGCGTGCCGCCCGGCCGCCTCGGAGACCTCCAGCACGTCGAAGGAGCGGCCCACCGGCAGCAGCACGGCCGCGCCCGGCACCTCGGCCCATGCGGCGGCGGCCTCGTCGAGGGTGGCGCCCGCGGGCACCGGCGGGGCGAACGACAGCGGGTGGGCGCCGGGGGAGGGGCAGTCGGCGGCGCCGCACGAGCAGGCCGGGCCGCCGCCGCGCGAGGCCCGGGCGCCGGGGACCACGTCCCAGCCCCACAGGCCGGTGTACTCCGCGACCGTCGTCACGTACTCGGACGCGCGGCCTCGGCGCCGAGAGCTCGAGCGCAGGTCCCGGATGCCGCCGATTGTGAAGCCCATGCCCCCTCCAACGGGTCGTGTTCGCCGATGGTTACGTGTCGGAGTGTCTCGGACACGCACGGTCGCCGATGCCCGCCCGGAGGGGGCGTGACGGTGTGCGATGGGTGGTGCGTGCGGCGGTGCGCGCGGTGGCGCGCATCGATTCACCCTCCCCTCGGTTTCCTTCGGCCGTTCCCTGTCAAGTCAATCGCGATGGGTGAGGAAGGAGTTCATTCCTTGGGGTGGCGAATGGTGGCGTTTCCTGGACCCCACTCGCCCGAGCGGTGATCGTAGGATTACTTTCGGTACCCGAATCCTGCCGGACGGGCGGCCGCAACGGGCGGCAAGCTGGAGGCGGTTCGCACGCAGACGTGTGAACGCACGTGTGACCACCGGTCCGTGTGGACACAGGATGCGTAGACACACGTAGACGCAGACACGCGTAGACGCAGAGTTTCGGATGGGGGCGTTCCCGTGGTCGGCAATGTCAGCAGTACCGGCGGGGCCGAGAAGCCGGAGAAGCGCCCCAACGAGCAGCTCAACTCCTGGTTCCTGCGCAGCGGCTGGTCCAAGGGCGAGCTCGCCCGCCAGGTCAACCGCAGGGCCAAGCAGCTCGGCGCCCACCACGTCAGCACCGACACCTCCCGCGTGCGGCGCTGGCTCGACGGCGAGCAGCCCCGCGAGCCCATCCCCAAGATCCTCTCCGAGCTCTTCTCCGAGCGTTTCGGCTGCGTCGTCGGCGTCGAGGACATCGGGCTGCGCACCGCCCACCAGTCCCCCTCCGTCTCCGGCATCGACCTGCCCTGGGCCGCCCCCCAGACCGTCGAGCTGCTCAGCGAGTTCTCCCGCAGCGACCTGATGCTCGCCCGCCGCGGCTTCCTCGGCACCTCCCTCGCCCTGACCGCCGGTCCCGCCCTCATCGAGCCCATGCAGCGCTGGCTGGTGCCCGGCCCCACCGGCGGCCGGCCCGCCGAGCGCACCGAGCGCGACCGCCCCCGCCGCTCCCGCCTCTCCGAGCCCGAGCTGGAGCTGCTGGAGTCCACCACCGTGATGTTCCGGCAGTGGGACGCCCAATGCGGCGGCGGCCTGCGCCGCAAGGCCGTGGTGGGCCAGCTCCACGAGGTCACCGACCTCCTGCAGGAACCGCAGCCCGAGGACACCGCCCGACGCCTGTTCCAGGTCGCCGCCGAGCTGGCCGAGCTCGCCGGCTGGATGAGCTACGACGTCGGGCTGCACCCCACCGCCCAGAAGTACTTCGTGCTCGCCCTGCACGCCGCCAAAGAAGCCGGCAACCGGCCCCTGGGGTCCTACATCCTCTCCAACATGAGCCGGCAGATGATCCACCTCGGCCGCGCGGAGGACGCCCTGGAGCTCATCCACCTCGGCCAGTACGGCTCCCGCGAGAGCGCCACCCCCCGTACGCAGGCCATGCTGTACGCCATGGAGGCCCGGGCGTACGCCAACATGGGCCAGCCCGCCAAGGTCAAGCGCGCCGTGAACATGGCCGAGGACTGCTTCGCCGACATCTCCTCCAGTGACGACGACCCCGGCTGGATCCACTTCTTCTCCGAGGCCGAGCTCAACGCCGAGAACGCCCACTCCTACCGCGACCTCGCCTACGTCGCCGGGCGCAGCCCCACCTACGCGCAGCTGGCCCGGCCCAAGATGGAGCGCGCCGTCGAGCTGTTCTCCCAGGACGGCGTCCACCAGCGGTCGTATGCGCTCAACCTCGTCGGCATGGCCACCGTGCACCTGATGCAGCGCGAGCCGGAAGCCATCGGCGAGCCCGTCGCCAAGGCGCTGCGCATCGCCCGGCAGGTCCGCTCCGAGCGGGTCAACAACCGGCTGCGCAAGACCGTCGACAGCGCCGTGCGCGACTTCGGCGACGTCCCCGCCGTGCGCGAGCTCGGCGAACAGCTCGCCACCCACCTGCCGGAGTCCGCCGAGCCCGCCGCCCAGGCGGTCTGAAGGCCCTCCCGGCACCCCGTACCCGGCCGCGGCGGCCCTCCCCGTACACCCGACTCGGCTCCCCCACGCCAGGTCGAGCGCGGACGGCCGCCGCGCCCGGCTGCCCTCCCGCACGCGCCGGGCGTTCACCCCGCCGTAACACGTGCCCGGTCATCGCAACCGGCGTGAAACACCTCACGGCACTGACGGAAACCACGCTGCGACAGCCTCGGGGCCACACCGCCCCACCGGGACCACCGGCCCGCTCGGGGGCACGGGCCGCGGCCGTGAGGAGACCACGACGTTGAATGGCGCAGACACCGCGTTCGTACTGATCAGTGCGGCACTCGTGATGCTGATGACACCCGCCCTGGCCTTCTTCTACGGCGGCATGGTGCGGGTCAAGAGCGCACTCAACATGCTGATGATGTCCTTCGTCTCGCTCGGCATCGTCACCGTCCTGTGGGTGCTTTTCGGCTACTCGCTCGCCTTCGGCGACGACACCGGCGCCGGCCTGCTGGGCGACCTCGACCACGCCGGCTTCCAGGGCATCCACCCGGACACCCTCACCGGCGGCAAGGAAGGCATCCCCGTCCTCGCCTTCGCCCTCTTCCAGCTGATGTTCGCCGTCATCACCCCCGCCCTGATGAGCGGCGCCCTCGCCGACCGGGTGAAGTTCAGCGCCTGGTCGCTGTTCATCACCCTGTGGGTCAGCATCGTCTACTTCCCCGTCGCCCACTGGGTCTGGCAGGCCGACGGCTGGCTGTTCAAACTCAAGGTCATCGACTTCGCCGGCGGCACCGCCGTCCACATCAACGCCGGTGTCGGCGCACTGGCCGCCGTCCTCGTCGTCGGCAAGCGCATCGGCTTCAAGAAGGACCCCATGCGCCCCCACAGCCTGCCGCTGGTGATGCTCGGCGCGGGACTGCTGTGGTTCGGCTGGTTCGGCTTCAACGCCGGCTCCGCCCTCGCGGCCAACGGCACCGCCGCCAACATGGCCATGAACACCCAGGTCGCCACCGGCGCCGCCATGCTCGGCTGGCTCGCCTACGAGCGCATCCGGCACGGCGCCTTCACCACCCTCGGCGCCGCCTCCGGCGCCGTCGCCGGCCTCGTCGCCATCACCCCCTCCGGCGCCGCCGTGAACGCCTTCGGCGCCCTGCTCATCGGTGTCGTCGCCGGAGCCGTCTGCTCCTGGGCGGTCAGCTGGAAGTTCCGCCTCGGCTACGACGACTCCCTCGACGTCGTCGGCGTCCACCTCGTCGGCGGCGTCATCGGCACCCTCCTCGTCGGCCTCCTGGCCGTCGACGGCGTCGGCGGCCTCACCCAGCTCGGCCGCCAGGCCCTCGGCGCCTTCTCCGTCATGGCCTACTCCTTCACCGTCTCCTGGCTGCTCGCCAAACTCGTCGACCGGCTCGTCGGCTTCCGGGCGAGCGAGGAGGACGAGGTCGGCGGCATCGACCAGGCGTTCCACGCCGAGACCGCCTACGACTTCAGCGCGGTGGGCGGCGCCCCGGCCTCCCGTACCCCCGCTCCCGCACCCCAGGGCGCCCACGAGAACAGCGACAGGAAAGTGGACGCATGAAGCTCATCACCGCCATCGTCAAGCCCCACCGCTTCGAGGCGGTCAAGGACGCCCTGCGCGCCTTCGGCGTGCACGGCCTGACCGTCACCGAATCCAAGGGCTACGGCCGCCAGCACGGCCACACCGAGGTCTACCGCGGCGCGGAGTACACCATCGACCTCGTCCCCAAGATCCGCATAGAGGTCCTCGCCGAGGACGCCGACGCCGACGACATCGTGGACGTCATCGTCAAGAGCGCCCGCACCGGCAAGATCGGCGACGGCAAGGTCTGGACGGTCCCCGTCGAAACCACCGTCCGCGTCCGCACGGGCGAACACGGCCCCGACGCGCTGTGACCCACGGCCGGGGCCGGCGGCGCGCGGCGCCCCGGTGCAGGACCCGGCGGGCCGGACCCCGGAGCCTTCCCGGGCTCGCCGCCGGGGGCTCGCCGGGCCTGCCGCCCCCGGCGGCCGGGCCCCGGCCAACGCCTTGCGGCGGCCCGCCGACCGGCCTGGCCTGGGGCCCTTGCAGGAGGCCGGGGTCCGGTCGGGGCGGGGGCGTTCCGCTCGGCGCGGCAGGGGCCCGGGCTCAGGTCCCGGAGCTTCGTCCCGGGCTCGCCACCCGGCGGTCGCCGACGGCGGCCCAGGTCGGCCCGGCTCTCGGACCGGGTGCAGCACTCGGCCCGCCAGCGGCCTGGCCGGGGGCCGGCCTCGGGGGCCGGGCCCCTGGCCGGGACTCCGCGTCGGCCCGCTGCCCCGGCCGTTGGCCGGAGCCGCATGGGCCCCCGCGGGGGGCCCGCAGCGTGGTCGTCGGTTCGGCGGCTGTCAACGGCAATCAGCACAGGGGAAAGCACCGTGATCCGGAAACCGTCACCCGCCGGCGGCGGGTATGCCGCCGCTCGGTTGCGGCTGCTCAGCGAGGCGCCGCACACCGGTGCGGCGTTGCGTGCGCGGCTGGCGCGCATCACCGATCAGTGGCTCGGCGGACTGCTGGGCAAGTCCGCCGACGGCGTCGCGCTCGTCGCCGTCGGCGGGTACGGGCGCGGTGAGCTCTCGCCGCGCAGCGATCTCGACCTGCTGCTGCTCCACGACGGCACCGCGGGCCTTCCCGCCGTCGCCGCCGTCGCCGACCGCCTCTGGTACCCCGTGTGGGATCTCGGGCTCTGTCTCGACCACTCCGTCCGCACCCCCGCCGAGGCCCGCAAGGCCGCCGCCGACGACCTCAAGGTGCACCTCGGTCTGCTCGACGCCCGTCACCTCGCCGGCGACCCGGAGCTGACGGCCGGGGTGCGCGCCGCCGCGTACGAGGACTGGCGCGCCCAGGCCCCGCACCGCCTGCCGGAGCTGCGCGAGATGTGCGAGGAGCGCGCCCGCCGCCACGGCGAGCTGCGCTTCCTTCTCGAACCCGACCTCAAGGAGTCCCGCGGCGGCCTGCGCGACGCCACCGCCCTGCGGGCCGTCGCCGCTTCCTGGCTCGCGGACGCCCCGCGCGACGGGCTGGAGGCCGCCCGCACCCTCCTGCTCGACACCCGCGACGCGCTCCACCTGAGCACCGGCCGTGCCAGCGACCGCCTCGCCCTGCAGGAACAGGACCAGGTCGCGGCCGCCCGCGGCCTGTCCGACGCCGACGCCCTGCTGCGCCAGGTGTACGAGGCCGCCCGCACCGTCTCGTACGCCGCGGACGTCACCTGGCGCGAGGTCGGCCGCGTGCTGCGCGCCCGCTCCGGCCGGCCCCGGCTGCGCCGGATCCTGGGCGGCCGGGGCGGGCGGGGCGGCTTCGTCGAGCCCGAGCGCCTGCCGCTCGCGGAGGGGGTCGTCGAGCAGGACGGCGAGGCCGTCCTCGCCCGCACGGCCCGGCCCGAGCACGACCCCCTGCTGCCGCTGCGCGCCGCCGCGGCCGCCGCACAGGCGGGTCTGCCGCTGTCCCGGCACACGGTGCGCCGGCTCGCCGCCGCCGGCCCGCTGCCGGTGCCCTGGCCCGCCGAGGCCCGCGACCGGTTCGTGGCCCTGCTGGGCGCCGGCGAGCCCACGGTGGCCGTCTGGGAGGCCCTGGAGGCCGAGGGCCTGGTCGCCCGGCTGCTGCCGGAATGGGAGCAGGTGCGCAGCAGACCGCAGCGCAACCCGATCCACCGCTTCACCGTGGACCGCCACCTGGTGGAGACCGCCGTGCAGGCAGCCGCCCTGACCCGCCGCGTCCACCGCCCCGACCTGCTGCTGATCGCCGCGCTGCTGCATGACATCGGCAAGGGCCGCCCCGGCGACCACAGCGAGACGGGCGCGGCCCTGGCGTACGACGTGGCCCTGCGCATCGGCCTGGGCAGCGCGGACGCGACCGTCGTCGCCACCCTCGTCCGGCACCACCTGTTGCTGGCCGACACCGCGACCCGGCGCGACCTCGACGACCCCGCCACCGTCCGTACGGTCGTCGAGGCCGTCGGCAGCGCCGGCACGCTGGAGCTGCTGCACGCCCTCACCGAGGCCGACGCCCTGGCGACCGGCCCTGCCGCCTGGAGTTCGTGGCGCGCCTTTTTGGTGGCCGACCTCGTGCGGCGCGCGGCCGCGGTCCTGGAGGGCCGGCCCCTGCCGGCCGGCCGGGACCGCGCCGAGCCCACCGCCGAGCAGCGCGGGCAGGCCGCCGAGGCGGCCCGTACCGGCGCTCCCGTCGTCGTCCTGCACGCCGGGCCGGGGCGGGAGGCGGCGGGGGAGGAGCCGGTCGGCGTCGAGCTGTCCATGGCCGTCCCCGACCAGCCGGGCGTCCTGCCGGCCGCGGCGGGGGTGCTGGCCCTGCACCGGCTGACCGTGCGCTCGGCGGAGCTGCGGGCGGTGGATACCGGTGTCCTGCTGCTGCGCTGGCGCGTGGCCGCCGAGTACGGGTCCCTGCCGGAGGCGGCCCGCCTGCGCAACGACCTCGTAAGGGCCCTGGACGGCTCGCTGGACATCGCCGCGCGCCTGGCGGAGCGCGAGGCGGCGTACGCCCGGCGCCGCAGGCCCGTGCACGCGCCGCCGCGCGTCGTCGTGGCGCGCGAGGGCGCATCGCGCGACGCCACCGTCCTGGAGGTCCGCGCCCAGGACGCCCCGGGCCTGCTGCACCGCCTGGGCCGCGCCCTGGAGGCGCAGGGCGTGTGGGTGCGCAGCGCGCACGTGAGCACGCTGGGGGCGAGTGTGGTGGATGCGTTCTATGTGACCGATGCGGACGGCGAGCCGCTGTCGGAGCGCGATGCGGCGCGGCTCGCGGAGGCGGTGACGCGGGTCCTGGGGGAGGGATTGTCGACCGCGCAGGGCCCGGGGGTGGCCGGGCCGGATACTCTTGAGGGCGATTGACCCTGCCCCCTGACCATGAGGACCCACGAGCGCCGTGTTCGACACCCTCTCCGATCGCCTTGCAGCGACCTTCAAGAATCTGCGGGGCAAAGGCCGCCTGACCGAGGCGGACATCGACGCCACCGCGCGCGAGATCCGCATCGCCCTGCTCGAGGCCGACGTCGCGCTGCCGGTCGTCCGGGCCTTCATCAAGCAGGTCAAGGAGCGGGCCCTCGGTGCCGAGGTCTCCAAGGCGCTCAATCCCGCCCAGCAGTTCGTCAAGATCGTTAACGAGGAGCTCATCGGCATCCTCGGTGGCGAGACCCGCCGCCTGCGCTTCGCCAAGCAGCCCCCGACCGTGATCATGCTCGCGGGTCTGCAGGGTGCCGGTAAGACGACGCTCGCCGGAAAGCTCGGCCGCTGGCTCAAGGCCCAGGGGCACGCGCCCCTGCTGGTCGCCTGCGACCTGCAGCGTCCCAACGCCGTCAACCAGCTCTCGGTGGTGGCCGAGCGCGCCGGTGTCGGCGTGTACGCGCCGCAGCCGGGCAACGGCGTGGGCGACCCGGTGCAGGTGGCCAAGGACTCGATCGACTACGCGCGCACCAAGCAGCACGACGTCGTCATCGTCGACACCGCCGGCCGTCTCGGCATCGACGCGGAGATGATGCAGCAGGCCGCGGACATCCGCGACGCGGTGCAGCCGCAGGAGATCCTCTTCGTCGTCGACGCCATGGTCGGCCAGGACGCGGTCAACACCGCCGAGGCCTTCCGCGACGGTGTCGGCTTCGACGGCGTGGTGCTCTCCAAGCTCGACGGCGACGCCCGCGGCGGTGCCGCGCTGTCGGTCGCGCACGTGACCGGCAAGCAGGTCATGTTCGCCTCCAACGGCGAGAAGCTGGACGACTTCGACGCGTTCCACCCGGACCGCATGGCGTCCCGCATTCTCGGCATGGGCGACGTGCTCAGCCTGATCGAGAAGGCCGAGCAGACCTTCAGCCAGGCCGAGGCCGAGAAGATGGCGGCCAAGCTGGCGAAGGGCCCCAAGGAGTTCACGCTCGACGACTTCCTGGCCCAGATGGAGCAGGTCCGCAAGATGGGCTCCATCTCCAAGCTGCTGGGCATGCTGCCGGGCATGGGTCAGTTCAAGGACCAGATCAACAACCTCGACGAGCGCGAGGTCGACCGCACCGCCGCGATCATCAAGTCGATGACCCCGGCCGAGCGCCAGGACCCGACGATCATCAACGGCTCCCGCCGGGCCCGTATCGCCAAGGGCTCGGGCGTGGACGTCAGCACCGTGAAGAACCTGGTCGAGCGCTTCTTCGAGGCCCGCAAGATGATGTCCCGCATGGCTCAGGGCGGCATGCCCGGCATGCCGGGGCTGCCGGGCATGCCCGGCGCGGGCGCCGGGGCGCGCAAGAAGAAGCAGCTCAAGCAGGGCAAGGGCAAGCGGCAGTCGGGCAACCCGATGAAGCGCAAGGCCGAGGCGGAGGCGGCCGCCGCCCGCCGCGAGCAGGCGCAGGCCGGCAACCCGCTGGGGCTGCCGTCCGGCCAGGACGGTCAGGCCTTCGAACTGCCCGACGAGTTCAAGAAGTTCATGGGCTGAGCGGCTGACGCGGCCGAGTGGCCCGGCCCACCGCGGCAGGCTCTCGCGCGGCCCCCGGCGATCCTTCGCCGGGGGCCGTTCGCGTGGCGGGGGCCGCCGGTCCTCAGCGCACCCGTGCGATCAGGTAGCGGAAGACGTTGGGCATCCACACCGTCCCGTCGCGCCGCTGGTACGGGTGGAGGGCCTCCACGAGCTCCTTGGTGACCTGGTCCTCGTCGGTCGCCCGGATCGCCGCGTCGAAGGCGCCGGTGGAGAGCATCCCGCGCACGGCGCTGGGCAGGTCCGCGTAGCCGTACGGGCAGGAGACGCGGCCGGAACCGTCGGGGGTCAGCCCCGCGGTGCGGGCGAGGTCCTCCAGGTCGTCGCGGCCGCTTGGCCGCCAGCGGGCGGGGGCGCACATGGGGTCGGCCAGGCGCGCGGCGACGCGCAGGGCGCCCGAGGCGGCGCAGCGCTCCTGCGGCCCCCAGCCGGCCAGGACGACGGGCGTGCCCGGTGTCGCCAGCGCGGTGGCGCGCGCGAGGGTCTGGGCCAGGCCGCGGGTGCCGCCGCCCGCGCAGTACAGCGGGTCGAAGGCGGTGATCAGGTTGAACGCCGGGCCCGTGGGGTCGTGGACGGCCTCGGGCCCGCCGAGCCCGAGGCGCCGTCCGGTCTCGGGGGCGCCGTCGGGCAGCAGCCGTTCGCGGGCGAGCGCGAGCCGGCGGCCGTCCTGGTCGACGCCGCTGACGCTGGCGCCCCGGGCGGCGGCCATCAGCAGCGCGAGGCCGGAACCGCAGCCGAGGCTGAGCAGCCGGGTGCCGGGGCCCGCTTCCAGGCGGTCGTAGACCGCTTCGTAGAGCGGCACCAGCATGCGTTCCTGGATTTCCGCCCAGTCGCGGGCCCGGGCTTCGGGCGAGGTCGGGGACGGCCGGTGCCGCCGCACGAGCGTTGGTGTCATCGAAAGGGCCCCAATCCGCCGGGTGACGTGTCCTGGTCCGTTGTGCCGCTGTTCGGCGTTCCGCGTCGCCCGTGCGACGCGGCGCGCTCCCGCCCCCGTGACGTGCCGCCGTTCGTGCTCCGTGCAGAAACCCCCCGATGCAAGGGAACTGCGCTCGACGTCACTAGTCCAGGGGGTTGTGCGAGAAGGTTCCCCCGTGCGCCCCGATGGCATGTGCCGGGTGTCATCGCCTGAAATGGAAGTACCCGCGACGTGCGCGGATCAGGCACCCGGGTGCAAACCGCGCCGGGCCGACCGGCCGGGAAGGCGGGGTTGCGGGCGGACGGATTCACACTCGGCCGCGGGCGCCCCGTACCATTCGCAGCATGGCAAAGGCTCCCATTCTCACCCCCCAGGCGGAAGACTTCCCGCGCTGGTACCAGGACTTGATCAACAAGGCCGAGCTGGCCGACAACGGCCCGGTGCGCGGCACCATGGTCATCCGACCGTACGGGTACGGGCTCTGGGAGCGCATGCAGCAGGAGATGGACGCCCGGATCAAGGACGCGGGCGCCTCCAACGCGTACTTCCCGCTCTTCATCCCGCAGTCGTACCTGACGAAGGAGGCGGAGCACGTCGAGGGCTTCGCCCCCGAGCTGGCGGTCGTCACGCACGGCGGCGGCAAGGAGCTGGAGGAGCCGGTCGTGGTGCGGCCGACCTCCGAGACGATCATCAACGAGTACTTCTCGAAGTGGGTGCAGAGCTACCGCGACCTGCCCCTGCTGATCAACCAGTGGGCCAATGTCGTCCGTTGGGAGATGCGTCCGCGCGTCTTCCTGCGTACGAGCGAATTCCTCTGGCAGGAGGGCCACACCGCGCACGCCACCTACGAGGACGCCCGCGACTACGCGGCGCGTATTCACCGCGACGTCTACTACGACTTCATGGTGAACGTCCTGGGCATCGACGTGGTGCTCGGCCGCAAGACGCCCAAGGAGCGGTTCGCCGGCGCCATCAACACCCTCACCCTCGAGGGCATGATGGGCGACGGCAAGGCGCTGCAGCTGGGCACCAGCCACGAGCTCGGCCAGAATTTCGCGAAGGCGTTCAACACCTCGTACCTGTCGAAGGACGGCCACCAGGAACTGGTCTGGCAGACCTCCTGGGGCGTGTCGACCCGCATGGTCGGCGGTCTGATCATGTCGCACGGCGACGACAACGGCCTGCGGGTGCCGCCGCGCCTGGCGCCGGTGCAGGCCGTGGTTCTGGCGATCAAGGGCGACGAGGCCGTGCTGGCCAAGGTCCGCGAGATCGGCGACGTCCTCAAGGCGGCCGGCGTGCGCGTGCAGGTCGACGACCGCACCGACACCCCCTTCGGCCGCCGCGCCGTGGACTGGGAGCTCAAGGGCGTCCCGGTGCGCATCGAGATCGGCCCGCGCGACCTGGAGAACGGCACCGCGATGCTGGCCCGCCGGATCCCCGGCGGCAAGGAGCCGGTGCGCATCGAGGAGCTGGCCGCGCTGCTGCCGAAGGTCCTGGAGGAGGACCAGGAGCTGCTGCTGCGCCAGTCGCGCGAGCGCCGCGAGTCGCGGACGACCGACGTGAAGACCATCGAGGAGACCGCCGAGGCCGCCGCCGCCGGCGGCTGGGCCCGCATCCCCTGGTCGGTGCTGGGCACCGAGGGCGAGGCCAAGCTCGCCGAGCAGGCCGTGACCGTGCGCTGCCTGGTCGCGGAGGACGGCTCCGTGCCGGACTCCGACGACGCGCCGGGTGCGATCGCGATCGTGGCCCGCGCCTACTGAGCCGGACGCCCCCGGGTGCGCGCCCCACGGCGCGCACCCGGGGGTTCGCGCTTGCCGGCGTGCGTACGCCGGGGTGCTTACCCCGGAGTCAGTACGTCCCACCTTGCGAACGGGTGAGCGGGTCATCCCCCTTCTCCGCAGTTCTGCGCACCCGCCCTCGTCAGGACGCATCAGTCGGGAAACTGACTGGTACGTGCAAAATATTTGAGATGGCCCGGTATCGGAACACCGGGCTGTGCCTGCTCGTTGTCACGACGTGAGCACGACACCACCTGTTCTCGCCGCAGAGCTGGCGCAGGCGTGGGCCGACATTCAGCGGTACCACCCCGAGCTGCCGGATCTAGCCGCGCCCGAATCGTTGATCGGGGAGTCGTCGTCCGCCTGTGGCGCCGAGCTCTCCTTCGAGAGGCTGCTGCACGAGGCGGTCCACGGCATCGCGGCCGCCCGCGGTGTCCGCGACACCTCCCGTGCCGGCCGCTACCACAACCGGCGGTTCCTGGCGATCGCCGAGGAGCTGGGGCTCGACCACAGCGAGGAGCCGCATCCCAGCAGTGGCTTCTCCCTGGTCGTGCTGAACGCGGAGGCGCGCAAGCGCTACCGGCCGACCATGGAGAGACTGCAGCGCGCGCTCAAGGCCCACACCGTCGCGACGGCCGCCGACACCTCGCGCACCTTCCGGGGCCCGGCGGCGCGGCACGGCTCGTCCGGCGGGGGCGTGCGGGTCAAGGCGGTGTGCGAGTGCGGGCGCAATGTCCGGGTCGTGCCGTCCGTGCTGGCCCAGGCGCCGATCATGTGCGGCGGCTGCGGTCAGCCCTTCCGGATCCCCGAAGCCGTCCCCGTCGGCTCCGGTCGCTGAGTTCGACACACCGTGTGGCACAATAGGTCGCTGTACTCGACAGTCGCACAGGACCCCTCTCTCCTCCGGCTGACGCGTCCATCGGGCACCCGAGTACCGCAACCCCACGTGGCATCTCGTTGTGCCCACCACGTCAAGACCAGGAGACACCACTTCCGTGGCAGTCAAGATCAAGCTGAAGCGTCTGGGCAAGATCCGTTCGCCTCACTACCGCATCGTCGTCGCCGACTCCCGTACCCGCCGTGACGGCCGGGCCATCGAGGAGATCGGCCTGTACCACCCGGTGCAGAACCCCTCGCGCATCGAGGTCAACAGCGAGCGCGTGCAGTACTGGCTGGGTGTCGGCGCGCAGCCGACCGAGCCGGTCCTGGCCATCCTGAAGGTCACCGGCGACTGGCAGAAGTTCAAGGGTCTGCCGGCCCCGGCCCCGATGCTGGTCGCCGAGCCCAAGGCCGACACCAGCGGTCTCTTCGAGGCCGCCGTGAACGCCGCCGGCGAGGTGAAGGGCGAGGCCATCACCCCGAAGGCCAAGAAGTCGGAGAAGAAGGACGAGGCCGACGCCGCCGAGTCCGCTGAGTCGACCGAGGCCTGAGGATGCTCGAGGAGGCCCTTGAGCACCTCGTGAAGGGCATCGTCGACAACCCCGACGACGTGCAGGTCGCCTCGCGCAACCTGCGTCGCGGGCAGGTGCTGGAGGTCCGGGTCCACCCCGACGACCTCGGCAAGGTGATCGGCCGCAACGGCCGCACCGCACGTGCTCTGCGTACTGTCGTCGGCGCCCTCGGCGGCCGTGGCATCCGCGTCGACCTGGTCGACGTGGACAACGTCCGCTGAGCAGCGATAGCGCACCGGCATGAGGCCGGGGGTGGGAGACCGCCCCCGGCCTCTGTCGTGTGCACCCCTCACAGAAGCGACAATTGAGGAACCGGACCAGAAGGGGACCGAAGAGCGTGCAGCTGGTAGTCGGCAGGATCGGCCGGGCCCACGGCATCAAGGGCGAGGTCACCGTGGAGGTACGCACGGACGAGCCCGAGCTGCGGCTCGGCCCCGGCGCGGTGCTGATGACCGATCCCGCGGGCGTGGGGCCGCTGACCGTGGAGTCGGGCCGTGTGCACAGCGGGCGGCTGTTGCTGCGCTTCGCGGGCGTGGCCGACCGCAACGCCGCCGAGGCGCTGCGCAACACCCTGCTGATCGCCGAGGTCGACCCCGACGAGACGCCCGAGGACCCCGAGGAGTACTACGACCACCAGCTGGTCGACCTCGACGTGGTCACCGTCGACGGCACGGCCGTCGGCCGCATCTCGGAGATCTCCCACCTGCCCTCGCAGGACCTGTTCATCGTCGAGCGCGAGGACGGCAGCGAGGTGATGATCCCCTTCGTGTCCGAGATCGTCACGGAGATCGACCTCGAGAACCAGCGCGCCGTCGTCGACCCGCCGCGCGGGCTGCTGGACGCCGGGCAGGCCGAGGTCGCCGGTGCGCGCACCGAGGGCCCGGAGGGTGACGCCTGATGCGCCTCGACGTCGTCACGATCTTCCCCGAGTACCTCGAACCGCTGAACGTCTCCCTCGTCGGCAAGGCCCGGGCCCGCGGTCAGCTGGACGTGCGCATCCACGACCTGCGCGCCTGGACGCACGACAAGCACAACACCGTCGACGACACCCCCTACGGCGGCGGCCCCGGCATGGTCATGAAGCCCGAGCCCTGGGGCGAGGCGCTCGACGAGATCATCGCCTCGGGCCAGGAGGGGCAGCGGCCGGTCCTGGTCGTGCCCACGCCCAGCGGCAAGCCCTTCACCCAGGAGCTGGCCGTCGAACTCTCCGAGAAGCCCTGGCTGGTCTTCACCCCCGCCCGCTACGAGGGCATCGACCGCCGCGTCATCGAGGAGTACGCCGAGCGCCTCGACGTGCGCGAGGTGTCCATCGGCGACTACGTCCTGGCCGGCGGCGAGGCCCCCGTCCTGGTCATGGTCGAGGCCATCGCCCGGCTGCTGCCCGGCGTCCTCGGCAACGCCGAGTCCCACCGCGACGACTCCTTCGCCCCCGGCGCCATGGCCGACCTGCTCGAAGGACCCGTCTACACCAAGCCGCCGGAGTGGCGCGGCCGGGGCATCCCGGACGTCCTCCTCAGCGGCCACCACGGCAAGATCGCCCGCTGGCGCCGCGACGAGGCCTTCCGCCGCACCACGCAGAACCGGCCCGACCTGATCGAGCGCGCCGACCCGGCCGCCTTCGACAAGAAGGACCGCGAAATGCTCTCGATCCTCGGCTGGGGCCCCGGCGAGGACGGTCGATTTGGGCCAGTGGCACCCCCCGTGGAAGAATGAGCCGTTGCCTTGCGTCCGGCGCACGCCCCTGCCACAGGGGGAACGACGTCCGCCCGACGGTGGGGCACCCCTTCACCTCCCGTACGAGTACCGCTGATGACCTGTGGCATCGGCGAGGAAGCAGACATTCATGTCCAACCGTCTCTCGGCCGTCGACGCCGCTTCGCTGCGCACCGACGTCCCGGCGTTCCGCCCCGGCGACACCGTGAACGTCCACGTCCGCGTCATCGAGGGCAACCGCTCCCGTATCCAGCAGTTCAAGGGTGTCGTCATCCGCCGCCAGGGTTCGGGCGTCAGCGAGACCTTCACGGTCCGCAAGGTCTCCTTCTCCGTCGGCGTCGAGCGCACCTTCCCGGTGCACAGCCCGATCTTCGAGAAGATCGAGCTCGTCACCCGTGGTGACGTCCGCCGCGCCAAGCTGTACTACCTCCGTGAGCTGCGCGGCAAGGCCGCGAAGATCAAGGAGAAGCGCGACAACTGAGCTTCCCGCCGGTGTCCCCGGGCGGCCGGATAGGCTCTCGGACCGATGGACACCGACGCACAGCTCGCACCGCTTCCGGAGCGCGACCGCTCCCCCCGCCCCGACCGGGCGGGGGAGCAGCGGTCGCGCTCCGCGCGTTTTCCCCGCCGCCACCTCGCGCGGGCCCGGCAGTGGCTGGCGGACGGCGGCCCGCTGCGCCGGGCCGGGGTGCTGCTGACCGTGTGCATGGTCACGCTGCTGCTGGTCAGCGGCTATGTGGTGCAGCCCTTCACGATCCCCAGCCGCTCGATGGAGAACACCCTGCGGGTCGGGGACCGGGTGCTGGTCAACAAGCTCGCCTACCGCTTCGGCGCCCGGCCGCAGCGCGGCGACGTGATCGTCTTCGACGGCACCGAGTCCTTCGTCCAGGACCCGCCCACCGAGAACGCCGTCATGGCGCTCATCCGCAAGGGCGGCTCCGCCCTCGGGCTCATGCGGCCCGCCCCCGGGACCGACTACATCAAGCGCGTCGTGGGCACCGGCGGGGACCGGGTGCGCTGCTGCGACCGGCAGGGCCGGCTGGAGGTCAACGGCCGGCCGCTGCTGGAGGCGGACTACCTCTTCCCCGGCAACGTCCCCTCGCGGGTGCCGTTCGACATCGTGGTGCCGGAGGGCAAGCTATGGGTCATGGGTGACCATCGCAGCGACTCCCGGGACTCCCGTGACCACCTCGGCGAACCGGGCGGTGGCACCGTCCCCCTCGACCGGGTCGTCGGGCGCGCCGACTGGATCGGCTGGCCGCTGAGCCGCGTGGGCTCGGTGCGGGAGACCGGCGCCTTCGACGGCGTACCGGCCGCTCCGAGGGGCGCCCATGGGTAGCCGGGGGCGCACCCCGGTACGCGAGGGCCGGGCCCCACGCGCCCGTACGGAGCCGGGGGCCCCGCCGCCCGCGACGGAAGGCCGCGCGGCCCGGCGCAGGGCCGCGCAGGCCGCCGCGACGGAGCCACCCGCCACCGGGGGCCGGGCCGCGCGGCGCAAGGCGGCCCGGCGGGTGAAGCGGCGGCGCCGGCGCCGGTCGGTGTACAAGGAAGTGCCCGTCCTGATAGGCGTCGCGGTGCTCATCGCGCTCGCGCTGAAGACCTTCCTCGTGCAGGCGTTCGTGATCCCCTCCGGGTCGATGGAGCAGACCATCCGCATCGGGGACCGGGTGCTGGTCGACAAGCTCACCCCGTGGTTCGGCACCCGGCCGCAGCGCGGGGACGTGGTGGTCTTCAAGGACCCCGGCGGCTGGCTGGAGGGCGAGCAGCGCTACGGGGGCGACGACCCGGTGGGCGTGAAGCAGGCCAAGCAGGTGCTCAGCTGGGTCGGCCTGCTGCCGTCGGCCGACGAACAGGACCTGATCAAGAGAGTGATCGGAGTCGGTGGCGACACGGTCAAGTGCTGCAACACCGACGGCAAAATCACGGTCAACGGAACACCGCTCGTCGAGCCCTACCTCCACCCCGGCAACCCTCCCTCGCAGATCGCCTTCGAGGTGACCGTCCCGCCCGGACGGCTCTTCGTCATGGGCGACCACCGCTCGGACTCCGCCGACTCGCGCTACCACCTCGACGAGCCGCAGCACGGCACCGTGGGCGAGAACCTGGTGGTGGGACGCGCGGTGGTGATCGCCTGGCCCTTCGGACACTGGCGCGGCCTGGCCGAACCGGGCCCCTTCGCCGCCGTGCGCAACGCGCCACCGGCGGCGCGGGCCGCGGGGACGCAATCGGGCGTCGGGCCGCATAGTGTGTCCCCCATGGATCAAGAAGGAATGATCCGGCTCCCGACCCCTGCGGAACTCCCGCTCGTTATGGGAGTGGTGGGCCTGCGTCGTGTGTACGACAGGCGGCAGCGTGGAGTGAGGAGTGGATGTGGGGGATTTGGCGGTCGGCGCACGGTCCGGACACGGCGAACCCGAAAAGCACACCGGTCAGACGGATGAGCCCGCGGGGGCGGCCGGCGGCGAGGCGCCGCAGGAGGCCGGTTCCTCCCCGGCCGGCGGCCGGAACGACGACGGCCGTGAGCCGGCGGGCACCGACGACGGCGGCCGTGACGACGGCGGGCGCGGCGAGCGGCAGAAGCAGCGCTCGTTCTGGAAGGAGCTGCCGATCCTGATCGGCATCGCCCTGGTGCTCGCGCTGCTGATCAAGACGTTCCTGGTGCAGGCGTTCTCCATCCCGTCCGAGTCGATGCAGAACACCTTGCAGCGCGGCGACCGGGTGCTGGTGGACAAGCTCACGCCGTGGTTCGGCTCCAAACCCGAGCGCGGCGAGGTCGTCGTCTTCCACGATCCGGGCGGCTGGCTGGGTGAGACCCCCACCGCCGACAACGGCCCGGTGGCCGGCGGCCTGCAGAAGGTGCTCAGCTTCATCGGCCTGATGCCCTCCGCGGAGGAGAAGGACCTGATCAAGCGGGTCATCGCGGTCGGCGGCGACACCGTCGAGTGCAAGGGCAACAACGAGCCCGTCACGGTCAACGGCAAGGCGCTGAACGAGCCGTACATCTTCCCCGGCAACACCCCCTGCGGCGACAAGCCCTTCGGCCCGATCAAGGTGCCGCAGGGCCGGATCTGGGTCATGGGCGACCACCGCCAGGACTCCCTCGACTCCCGCTACCACCAGGAGCTGGACCGCTTCCAGGGCACGGTCTCCGAGGACCAGGTCGTCGGGCGCGCCATCGTCGTCGCCTGGCCGGTCAACCGCTGGTCCACGCTGCCGGTGCCGGACACCTTCGACCAGCCCGGGCTCAGCGCCGCGGCCGCCTCGGCCCCGGCGGCCCTCGGGCTCGCGGGCGCGGTGCCGCTGGTGCTGTGGCGCCGCCGCCGGATCCTGCGCCGGGACGCCGCGGCGCTGCGCGAGGCCGCGCCCGCCGCGACGCCGAGGGGCTGACCGGGGGCGGTACCCCCGGGTAGGGTGCGGTCGCGGAGCAAGCAGGGACCGGCCGCGCCGTTCCCGGGCGCTCTCCGCGCACCGATCATCGACCCGGGCGGGGGCGGCATGAGCACAGCGGAACGCGACGAGCACGGCCCGGGCCGCACGGGCAGGATGCTGTCCGGGCTGGCCGTGGCCGTCGGCTGCGTGCTCTTCCTCGGCGGGTTCGCCTGGGCCGCCTGGCTCTACCGGCCCTACACCGTGCCCACCGACTCCATGGCGCCCACCATCGGGCGCGGCGACCGGGTGCTGGCCGAGCGGATCACCGGTGACGCGGTGCGGCGCGGGGACATCGTGGTCTTCGAGGACAAGGTCTGGGGCTCGGTGCCCATGGTCAAGCGCGTCGTCGGCGTCGACGGCGACAAGGTCGCCTGCTGCGACCCGCAGGGCCGGCTGACGATCAACGGCCAACCGGTCGAAGAACCGTATCTGCAGGGGGCGGGCCCGGCCTCCCCGGCGCCCTTCTCCGCCACCGTCCCGCCCGGGCACCTCTTCCTCCTCGGCGACCACCGCAGCGACTCCGTCGACTCCCGCAGCCATATGGCCGGCACCGGGCAGGGCTCGGTGCCGCGCGAGAGCGTACGGGCCCGCGTGGACGCCACCGCCTGGCCCGTCTCCGGCTGGGGCATGATCGAACGCCCGGACGCCTTCACCGCCCTGCCCGGCGGCACCTCCCGGTCCGGGCCGCTGCCGCTGATCGTCACCGCCGCCTGTGCGGGCGCCGCGCTCATCTTCGGCGGAGCCGCGTACGGGCCGCTGGCCCGGCGGCGTTCCCGCAGCCGCCCCGGCAGGACGGCGGTGTCGTCCCATGGATGAGGCTGGCTGTGAGCCTGCCAGTGAGCACGGCTGTGAGCGCGACTGTGAGCCCGACAGCGAGCACGGCCGTGGGTGGGGCGGTGAGCACGGCCGTGGGGTGGGCAGTGAGCCCGGCCCGTTGCGCAGGGCCGCGCGCATCATCCTGCTCGACCCGGCCGACCGGATCCTGCTGCTGCACGGCTACGAGCCGGACGACCCCACCCTGACCTGGTGGTTCACCCCCGGCGGCGGGCTGGAGGACGACGAGGACTGGGAGAGCGCCGCGCGCCGGGAGCTGGCCGAGGAGACCGGGATCACCGAGGTCGAGCTCGGGCCGCTGCTGTGGCTGCGCAGGTGCTCCTTCCCCTTCGCCGGCCGCCGCTGGGACCAGGACGAGCGCTACTACCTGGCCCGCACCCGCCAGGAGCCCGCCTGGACGGGCGGCGGGACGGAGCTGGAGCGGCGCAGCCTGAGCGGGCTGCGCTGGTGGAGCTGCGGGGAACTGCTGGACACCCGTGAGACGGTGTACCCGACCAGGCTCGCCGAGCTGCTGCGCACGCTGCTCGACGAGGGACCCCCGAGTGCGCCGGTGCTGCTGGAGACGGAGCACGCCTGACGCACAATGGGGGGACGCACGGCTGAAGGGGAACATGCCATGAGCGCCGAGGACCTCGAGAAGTACGAAACCGAGATGGAGCTGAAGCTCTACCGGGAGTACCGCGACGTCGTCGGTCTGTTCAAATACGTGATCGAGACCGAGCGGCGCTTCTACCTGACGAACGACTACGAGATGCAGGTCCACTCCGTGCAGGGGGAGGTCTTCTTCGAGGTGTCGATGGCGGATGCGTGGGTCTGGGACATGTACCGGCCGGCGCGCTTTGTGAAGCAGGTGCGGGTGCTCACGTTCAAGGACGTGAACATCGAGGAGCTCAACAAGACGGACCTGGACCTTCCGGGCACCTGATCGGGTCACCGGGTTTTCCCCAAGCGCGGGGTTATCCACCAAGATCCAACAGTTGCGGGCCGGGGCGGCACAGTCGGTGCCGGAGGTGGTGCCGATGTCCCGGAACCAGGCTGGAAAAGAGGGCGAGCGCACGTCCGCGGGGGCGCGCAGGGCGCTCGGGCGGTACGGCGAGGAGCTGGCGACCCGCAGGCTCGCCGAGGCGGGCATGCGCGTCCTCGCCCGCAACTGGCGGTGCCGGTTCGGCGAGCTCGACATCGTCGCCGCCGACGGCGACGCCCTGGTCATCTGCGAGGTCAAGGCCCGCCGCGCGGGCCCCTACGAACATCCGATGGCGGCGGTCACCCCCGCCAAGGCCGAGCGGCTGCGCACCCTGGCCGCCCACTGGCTCCACCGGCACGGCGGGTCACCGGCGGGCGGTGTGCGCATCGACCTGGTGGGCGTCGTCGTGCCCGACCGCGGCGCGCCCCTGGTCGAGCACGTCCGGGGGGTGGCCTGATGGCCTTCGCACGCACGTGTTCGGTGGCCCTGGCGGGGGTCGAGGGCGTGGTGGTCGAGGTCCAGGCCGACCTGGAGCCGGGCGTCGCCGCCTTCACCCTGGTGGGCCTGCCCGACAAGAGCCTGACGGAGAGCCGCGACCGGGTGCGGGCCGCCGTGGCCAACTCGGGGGCCGAGTGGCCGCAGAAGAAGCTCACGGTGGGCCTGAGCCCTGCCTCGGTGCCCAAGGGCGGCAGCGGCTTCGACCTGGCCGTCGCCTGCGCGGTCCTGGGGGCGGCCGAGCGCATCGACCCCCGGTCCATCGCCGACCTGGTGATGATCGGCGAGCTGGGCCTGGACGGCCGCGTGCGCCCCGTGCGCGGCGTCCTGCCCGCCGTCCTGGCGGCCGCCGACGCCGGGTACCGCCAGGTCGTGGTGCCCGAGCGGACGGCGGCGGAGGCCGCGCTCGTGCCCGGGATCTCGGTGCTCGGCGTGCGCAGCCTGCGCCAGCTGATCGCGGTGCTGACGGACGCGCCGGTGCCCGAGGAGGACGAGGAGCCGGCGACGGAGGGCCGGCCGGACCCGCTGTCCGCCGGGCTCGTCCTGCCGGGCGCCGGCGTCCCCGCGGTCGCGCCGGACGGGGCGGGCCTGCCCGACCTCGCGGAGGTCGCCGGGCAGGCCCGGGCGCGCCGGGCGCTGGAGGTCGCCGCCGCGGGCCGGCACCACCTGCTGTTCCTGGGCCCGCCCGGGGCCGGCAAGACGATGCTGGCCGAGCGACTGCCGGGCCTGCTGCCGCCGCTCACGCCGCACGAGTCGCTGGAGGTCACCGCAGTGCACTCGGTGGCGGGCGCCCTGCCCGCCGGGCAGCCGCTGATCACCCGCGCGCCGTACTGCGCACCGCACCACTCGGCGTCCATGCCCTCGCTCGTCGGCGGAGGCTCCGGCCTTCCCCGGCCGGGAGCGGTCTCCCTGGCGCACCACGGGGTTCTCTTTTTGGACGAAGCGCCCGAATTCTCCAGCCGTGTCCTGGACACCCTCCGCCAGCCCCTGGAGTCCGGGCACGTGGTCGTGGCCCGCTCGGGCGGGGTCATGCGGCTGCCGGCGTCCTTCCTGCTGGTGCTCGCGGCCAACCCCTGCCCCTGCGGCCGGCACGGGATGACGGGCGACGGCTGCGACTGCCCGCCGAGCGCGGTCCGGCGCTACCTGGGCCGGCTCTCCGGGCCGCTGATGGACCGCGTGGACCTCAGGGTGACCGTCGAGCCCGTGACCCGCTCGGAGCTGACCGGGCCCGGGGCCCGGCCCGAGTCGACCGCCGACGTCGCCGAGCGGGTGCGGGCCGCCCGCGAGCGCGCCGCCACCCGGCTGGCCGGCACCCCCTGGCACACCAACAGCCAGGTGCCCGGGCACGAGCTGCGCACCCGCTGGAGCGTCGTGCCCGGGGCGCTGGCCGAGGCCGAGCGGGACATGGAGCGCGGGCTGCTCACCGCGCGCGGGCTCGACCGGGTGCTGCGGGTCGCCTGGACGGTGGCCGACCTCGCCGGGCACGACCGGCCGGACGCCGACGACGTGATCCAGGCACTGGAGCTGCGCACGGGCGTCCGGCGCGGCGCGGTGCGGGCGGGCGGCTGGGAATGAGCGGCCCGGACGCATCCGAGCGGCTGGCCCGGGCCGCCCTGACCCGCCTGACCGAGCCCGGCGACGAGCAGGTGGGCCGGTGGCTGCGGAAGCTGGGCGCGCAAGAGCTGGTGCAGGCCCTGACCGGGGCCGGGCCACCGCCGCCCGGCGCCCGGGCGGACCGCCTCGCGGCGTGCGCGGCCCGGGCCGCCGCCCTGGACCCGCCGCGCGACCTGGAGACCGCGGCACGGCTCGGCGGGCGCTTCCTGATCCCCGGCGACCTGCAGTGGCCCAGCCAGCTGGACGACCTGGCGGACGCCCGGCCCGTCGGGCTGTGGGTGCGCGGCAGCCCGGACGTGCGGCTGTGGGCGCTGCGCTCGGTGGCGGTGGTCGGCGCCCGGGCCTGCACCGACTACGGCTCCCACGTGGCCTCCCTGCTGGGCGCGGGGCTGGCCGAGCGCGGCTGGGTGGTGGTCTCCGGCGCGGCCTTCGGGGTGGACGGCGCGGCGCACCGGGGCGCGCTGGCCGCGAGCGGGGCCACGGTCGCCGTGCTCGCCTCCGGCATCGACGTCCCCTACCCGCGCGGCCACGCCGAGCTGATCGACCGGATCGGCGAACAGGGCCTGGTGCTGGCGGAGCTGCCACCGGGCGGGCACCCCACGAGAGCCCGGTTCGTGCTGCGCAACCGCGTCATCGCCGCCCTGACCCGGGGCACGGTCGTCGTCGAGGCGCAGTACCGCAGCGGGTCGCTGGTGACCGCGCGCCGGGCGCGGGCCCTGGGGCGGCACACGATGGGCGTGCCGGGGCCGGTCACCTCCGGACTGTCGGCCGGCGTGCACGAACTCCTGCGCGAAGGGGCGTGTCTGGTGACGGATGCCGACGAAATCGCCGAGCTGGTCGGCACCATGGGGGAGCTCGCACCCGCCCGGCGCGGCCCCGTCCTCGCCCGGGACCTGCTGGCGCCCGCGGCCGCCGCGGTGCTGGAGGCCGTGCCCGCCCGCGGCGGCGCGGATCTCGCCCTCGTCGCCCGGGAGGCGGGCGTCGGCACCGAGCAGGCACTCGCCCGCCTGTACGAACTCCGGGCGCTGGGGTTCGTGGAACGGCTGGGCGATCGCTGGCAATTGGCTGACGAGCCGTCAACAGACGACGGCTCCAAGCCCCTCCAACGGCGCCCCCCTGTGCGGCGAGGCGGTTCTTGACCTGGGGTGATCGGGTGAAAGGGTTAAGAAGACGACCCGGCCGGCCGATACGGCGGGCGCCGAGCGGCCCCGTGCCCCGCGTCCCGGCCGCCGTCCCGCGGCACGCCGCCGCCGGCGGACCGCATCTCCACCCACCGAAGGGAGTCCATCGCTCACCGCAGCGTCCCGGTCACGCTACGCTCACGGAAATCATCCCTTCGTACCGCCCGATCTCCCATCGACCGATCGTCACACCACCTGATCAACGTCCACGGCAGAACGGCTGAAGAACGACGAATGCCCCAGCACACCTCCGGGTCCGACCGCGCGGCGGTACCGCCCGCAGCGCGCGGCGCCGTACGCCCTCCCGCACCCACGACGCTCGACGAGCTGTGGCGGTCGTACAAGGCCACGGGTGACGAGCGGCTGCGGGAGCAGCTGATCCTGCACTACTCGCCCCTGGTGAAGTACGTGGCGGGCCGCGTCAGCGTCGGGCTGCCGCCCAACGTCGAACAGGCCGACTTCGTCTCCTCCGGGATCTTCGGGCTGATCGACGCCATCGAGAAGTTCGACCCGGGGCGGTCCATCAAGTTCGAGACCTACGCCATCACCCGCATCCGCGGTGCGATGATCGACGAGCTGCGCGCGCTCGACTGGATCCCGCGCTCGGTGCGCCAGAAGGCGCGCGCCGTGGAGCGCGCGTACGCCACCTTGGAGGCGGCCCTGCGCCGCACGCCCACCGAGGCCGAGGTGGCGGCCGAGATGGAGATCTCCCTGGAGGAACTGCACGGCGTCTTCAGTCAGTTGTCCCTCGCCAACGTGGTGGCCCTGGAGGAGCTGCTGCACGTCGGCGGCGAGGGCGGCGAGCGGCTGAGCCTGATGGACACCCTGGAGGACACCGCGGCCGACGACCCGGTCGAGGTCGCCGAGGACCACGAGCTGCGCCGGCTCCTGGCCCGGGCGATCAGCACCCTCCCCGACCGGGAGAAGACCGTCGTCACCCTCTACTACTACGAGGGCCTCACCCTCGCCGAGATCGGTCAGGTGCTGGGCGTCACCGAGAGCAGGGTCAGTCAGATCCACACCAAGTCCGTTCTGCAGCTGCGGGCCAAGCTCGCGGACGTCGGGCGCTGAGCCCGCCGGGCCCGACGTCGCTGAATCGTCCCTCCACCGTCGTCCGGGCCCGCTCCTGTCCGTAAAGTGGGAGCGTGCCCAGGATTCGAGCGGCCTCAGTGGCCGAGCACCGGACGATGCAGCGCGGCGCCCTGCTGGACGCCGCCCGCTCCCTGCTGTCCGAAGGCGGGACGGAAGCGCTGACCTTCCCCGCGCTCGCCGAGCGCACGGGCCTCGCACGGTCCTCGGTCTACGAGTACTTCCGCTCGCGCGCCGCCGTCGTCGAGGAGCTGTGCGCCGTCGACTTCCCGGTCTGGGCCGCCGAGGTGGAGGCCGCGATGGCCGCCGCCGCCACCCCCGAGGACAAGATCGAGGCGTATGTGCGCCGGCAGCTGGCCCTCGTCGGCGACCGCCGGCACCGGGCCGTGGTGGCGATCTCCGCCGGCGAGCTCGACGCGGGCGCCCGCGAGAAGATCCGCGCCGCGCACGGCGGCCTGATCGCGATGGTCGTCGAAGCGCTGGAGGCGCTCGGCCACGAGCAGCCGCGGCTGGCGGCGATGCTGCTGCAGGGCGTCGTCGACGCGGCGGTCCGCCGCATCGAGCTGGGCGCGGCGGAGGACCCCACGACGATCACGGAGGCGGCGGTGGGCATGACCCTGCGGGGCGTGCGCGGCTAGGACGCGCCCGGCGGATCTTTGACACGCGGCCGCCCCCACGGCGCCCCGTGGGGGTGGTGCCGCGTTGCGGGTGCCGCCGCGTGGGCGCGACAGGCCACCGCGCGCCCGCAGGCAGGGTGCCGTGCTTCGCCCGGGCCTCGGGCTGGCGCGTCGACTGCGGTCCGTCGGTGGCCGATCGCGCCCACGCGGCGGCAGCCGCAGATCGACACCGCCCCACGCCCCTACGGGGCGCGCGGCGAGCCCGGCAGGTGCTGGCTGTGCGCCGTCCGGGGGCGCTCGCGCAGACCCGCGCCTGTCACGGTGCGCTCACCACCAGCGGCAGCAGTCGCGACGGGGGGCGTCGTAGGAGCCACGGGGGCAGCAGGCTCAAGGGGTCGCGGTACTCCTCCCCGTCCCGCAGCCCCCAGTGCACGCACCCCGCCCCGCAATGCCACCCCGGCCCTGGCGCCACGGTCCCGATCACCTGCCCCGCCCGCACTGTCTCCCCCTCCCGCACCACCGCTCGCACGGGCTCGTACGTCGTGCGCAGCCCCGGTGCGAGCTCCACCGCCACCACCCCCCGCCCTGCCACCTCGCCCGCGTAGGACACCCGCCCCGGCGTGGCCGCCCGCACCGGCGTGCCCGGGGCCGCCGCCAGGTCCACTCCGCGGTGGCCGGCGGCCCACCGCAGCGGGGGCGGCTCCCAGGCCCGCAGCACCAGGGGCCGGGCCCCGTGGGCCCCCGGGACGGGCCAGGCCCGGTCACCGCCCGGCGGCCCGGCGGCAGCCGCCGGCGCCCACCCCGGCAGCGCCGCCACCAGCACGGCCACCAGCACCGCCACCAGGACAAGAAGCAGTCGTCGTCGCATGCCATGACCATGGCCCCGATCACCGACTCGTGGGGATCTTGGCGAGGATCTGTGGACTACTCGGGGGTTGTGGACAACGCCGTCACCCGCGCCTTCTGCCGTCCCGTACACTTCTCATGGCGATCCGGGTCACCGGATCGACTTCGCACGCCCCGCCACCGGCGCTTCTCGCCCTTCCGGGCAGCACGGTGGCCGTGTCCCTCGGTCCTCGGAACGGCTCCCCGCACGGGCGCCGACCGCGGCGGACGCACCGGGGCGTCAGGCGCGGCGACCGCCCGGTCGTCGTGGAAACCGAATACCTCAAGGAGCACGGCCATGGCCGTCGTCACGATGCGGGAGCTGCTGGAGAGCGGCGTCCACTTCGGTCACCAGACCCGTCGTTGGAACCCGAAGATGAAGCGTTTCATCTTCACGGAGCGCAACGGCATCTACATCATCGACCTGCTCCAGTCGCTGTCGTACATCGACCGCGCCTACGAGTTCGTCAAGGAGACCGTCGCGCACGGCGGCTCCATCATGTTCGTCGGTACGAAGAAGCAGGCCCAGGAGGCCATCGCCGAGCAGGCGACCCGTGTCGGCATGCCCTACGTCAACCAGCGCTGGCTGGGCGGCATGCTCACCAACTTCTCGACCGTCTACAAGCGCCTGCAGCGCCTGAAGGAGCTCGAGCTCATCGACTTCGAGGACGTGGCCGCCTCCGGCCTCACCAAGAAGGAGCTCCTGGTCCTCTCCCGCGAGAAGGCCAAGCTGGAGAAGACCCTCGGCGGCATCCGCGAGATGCAGAAGGTGCCGAGCGCCATCTGGGTCGTCGACACCAAGAAGGAGCACATCGCCGTCGGTGAGGCGCGCAAGCTCCGCATCCCGGTCGTCGCCATCCTCGACACCAACTGCGACCCCGACGAGGTCGACTACAAGATCCCGGGCAACGACGACGCGATCCGTTCCGTCACCCTGCTCACCCGCGTGATCGCCGACGCCGTCGCCGAGGGCCTGATCGCCCGCTCCGGCGGTGCCGGTGAGGGCAAGGGCGAGAAGGCCGCCGGCGAGCCGCTGGCCGAGTGGGAGCGCGACCTGCTCGAGGGCGAGAAGAAGGCCGACGAGCCGGCTGCCGCCGCCGAGGCCGAGACCGCCGCCGAGGCCGAGAAGCCGGCCGCGGACGCCGAGCAGGCCTAAGGCTCTGCCGCACCGGGCGTACGGCGGGGGTGGGAGTGCCCCCGCCGTACGCCCGGCGGATCCACTGTCGGACCCCGTCAGCGGGACGGGAGCCGGCAGGTGTGGTGACCTCAAGACGGACCGGCCTGCCCGAGGCCCCGCGTGGAGCCCGGCAAGGCCCAGTGCACGAGAAGGATTGAAGGATGGCGAACTACACCGCCGCTGACGTCAAGAAGCTCCGTGAGCAGACCGGCGCCGGCATGATGGACTGCAAGAAGGCGCTCGACGAGGCCGAGGGCAACCTCGAGAAGGCCGTCGAGATCGTCCGCGTCAAGGGCCTGAAGGGCGTGGCCAAGCGCGAGAGCCGCACCACCGAGAACGGCGCCGTCGCCTCCCTCATCGCCGACGACAACACCTCCGGTGTCATCGTCGAGCTGAAGTGCGAGACGGACTTCGTCGCCAAGGGCGAGAAGTTCATCGCCGTGGCCGACGCCCTGGCCGCCCACATCGCCAAGACCGCTCCGGCCGACGCCGAGGCCCTCATGGCCTCCGAGATCGAGGCCGGCAAGACCGTCCAGGCGTTCGTGGACGAGGCCAACGCCACCCTCGGCGAGAAGATCGTCGTGGACCGCTTCGCGCACTTCGCCGACGGCAAGGTCTTCGCCTACATGCACCGCACGGCCGCCGACCTGCCCCCGCAGGTGGGTGTCCTCGTCGAGCTCGACAAGGACAACGCCGAGGTCGCCAAGGACGTCGCGCAGCACATCGCCGCCTTCGCGCCGAAGTTCCTCTCCCGCGAGGAGATCCCGGCCGACGTCGTCGAGAACGAGCGTCGCATCGCCGAGGAGACCGCCCGCGAGGAGGGCAAGCCCGAGGCCGCCCTGCCGAAGATCGTCGAGGGCCGCGTCACCGGCTTCTTCAAGGAGCAGGTCCTGCTGGACCAGGCCTTCGCGAAGGACAACAAGAAGACCGTCCAGAAGGTTCTGGACGAGGCCGGCGTCACGCTCAAGCGCTTCGCCCGCATCCGCGTCGGCGCCTGAGCCGTCCGCAGGGCAGCGAATGACCCGCGACCCGATAGGGTCGTATGCAGTCGGCCGCCCACCGGCCGGCCGCTGATGTGACGAGGAGGCCATTGCCGCTGAGGGAACCGCAAGGATCCATCCGGCAATGGCCTTCTTGGTATGTGCACGAGGAGAACTCCAATGAACCAGGGTGCGGACGCCACGCAGGCCGCCGACGACACACACGCCGAGCAGGGCACACGCCGTCGGTTCCTGCTGAAACTGTCAGGTGAGGCCTTCGCCGGCGGCGGTGGGCTCGGCGTCGACCCCGATGTCGTGCACGCCATCGCCCGGGAGATCGCGGCCGTCGTCCGCGAGGGCTACGAGATCGCCGTGGTCATCGGCGGCGGCAACTTCTTCCGCGGCGCCGAGCTGCAGCAGCGCGGCATGGACCGGGCCCGGTCCGACTACATGGGCATGCTCGGCACCGTGATGAACAGCCTCGCCCTGCAGGACTTCCTTGCCAAGGAGGGGGTCGAGACCCGGGTCCAGACCGGCATCACCATGGGCCAGGTCGCCGAGCCGTTCATCCCGCTGCGCGCCGTGCGGCACCTGGAGAAGGGCCGCGTCGTGATCTTCGGCGCGGGCATGGGCATGCCCTACTTCTCCACCGACACCACCGCCGCCCAGCGCGCCCTGGAGATCCACGCCGAGGCGATCCTCATGGGCAAGAACGGCGTCGACGGGGTCTACGACTCCGACCCGAAGAAGAACCCCGACGCCGTGAAGTTCGACGCCCTCGAGTACGGCGAGGTGCTCGCCCGCGGCCTGAAGGTCGCCGACGCCACCGCCATCAGCCTGTGCATGGACAACAAGCTGCCGATCCTGGTCTTCGAGCTCCTCGCCGAGGGCAACATCGCCCGTGCGGTGAAGGGTGAGAAGATCGGCACGCTCGTGAGCGACCAGGCCACGCGGGACTGACGACCCGCAGCCGTCCGCCTCGGCCACCGAAATGAGGCGGACGGCAACTCCGCGCCGGGGGAAGACCTCGGCACGGGGATGGACAACTGCCTGCCGGTCGGACACCGTGCAGGAGAAGACGCGCGCAGGGGCGAGGCTCTGCTTACTGATAACACCAGGAGCAAGTGGTGATCGAAGAGATCCTCCTCGAGGCCGAGGAGAAGATGGAGAAGGCCGTCGTGGTCGCCAAGGAGGACTTCGCGGCGATCCGCACCGGGCGTGCGCACCCGGCGATGTTCAACAAGATCGTGGCCGACTACTACGGTGCGCTGACGCCCATCAACCAGCTGGCGTCGTTCTCGGTGCCGGAGCCGCGCATGGCCGTCGTCACCCCGTTCGACAAGACCGCGCTGCGCAACATCGAGCAGGCGATCCGCGACTCGGACCTCGGCGTCAACCCGAGCAACGACGGCAACATCATCCGGGTGAACTTCCCCGAGCTCACGGAGGAGCGCCGCCGGGAGTTCGTCAAGGTCGCCAAGACCAAGGCCGAGGACTCCAAGGTCTCGATCCGTTCCATCCGCCGCAAGGCCAAGGACGCCCTCGACAAGCTGGTCAAGGACAAGGAGTCCGGCGAGGACGACGTCCGTCGTGCCGAGAAGGAGCTCGACGACACCACCGCGAAGTACGTCGCGCAGGTGGACGAGCTGCTCAAGCACAAGGAAGCCGAGCTCCTCGAGGTCTGATGAACGACGCATCCTGGGGAGCCCCGCCGCGCCCCGGCCACTGGGGGGCCACCGACGCCGGACCCCCTCCCGGCACCCGCTGGGAGGACGGTCTCCCGGCGGGTCCTGTGCACGACATGGGCGACGCGGCGCAGACTCGCCCCATGCCCATTGTGCCCGGAGAAGGCGGATACCAGGACGACGATGCCGACCGTGACCAGGGGGCCCCGCACCTCGGCGGCCCCCTGTTCCGCGACGAACGCGATCACCGTGACACAGGGGAGCCCGCCATCCGGCCGCACGAGCCCGCCCCCCAGGCGCCCAAGGCGAAGAAGAGCGCCGGCCGGGACCTGCGCGCGGCGATAGGGGTGGGCGTCGGCCTCGGTGCCGTCATCCTCGCCTCCCTGTTCATCTACAAGCCCGTCTTCCTCGGCGTCGTCGTGATCGCCGTGGTGGTCGGGCTGTGGGAGCTGACCTCCCGCCTCGCCGAGCGCAAGGGCATCCGGGCCCCCCTGGTGCCGCTGGCGATCGGCGGCGCCGCGATGACGGTCGCGGGGTACGTGAGCGGCGCGGAGGGCGCGTGGGTGGCCATGGCCTTCACCGCGCTCGCCGTGCTGGTGTGGCGCATGACGGAGACGCCGGACGACTACCTCAAGGACGTCACCGCCGGCATCTTCGCGGCGTTCTACGTGCCCTTCCTCGCCACCTTCGTGGCGTTGATGCTGGCCGCGCAGGACGGCGCCTGGCGGGTGCTGACCTTCCTGATCCTGACCGTCGTCAGCGACACCGGGGCGTACGCGGTGGGCTGGCGGTTCGGCAAGCACAAGCTCGCCCCGCGCATCAGCCCCGGCAAGACCCGCGAGGGCCTGGTCGGCGCGGTGCTCTTCGCCATGGTGGCGGGCGCGCTGTGCATGCAGTTCCTCATCGACGACGGCGTCTGGTGGCAGGGCCTGCTGCTGGGCCTGGCGGTCGCCGTCAGCGCCACGCTGGGCGACCTCGGCGAATCCATGATCAAGCGGGACCTGGGCATCAAGGACATGGGCGCCCTGCTCCCCGGCCACGGTGGGATCATGGACCGGCTGGACTCGCTCCTGCCGACCGCACCGGTGGTCTGGTTGCTGATGGTGGCCTTCGTCGGGGCCGGCTGATCCTCAAGACCGCCCTGACCTGCGTCTTCACCGCGAGGGGGCCCGTCGTCCACAGGACGGCGGGCCCCCTCGCCGCGTCTGCGACACTGGTAGGACCATGCCAGGCCTGCTCCGGGGGACCAACGGCAGGACGGTAAAGGGCCTCTCATCCGCCGGTTTCCGTGCAGACGAGGGGCCTTCGTGCGCGTGGGTACGGTTTCGGGCCGGGCTCGGCTGATGCCCGCGATGGCGAGTGCCGGCTTCCACTCGGGTCGAAGGTTTTGCGCAAGACGATGCCACTGGCGCTGTTGGCGAAGCAGCACTCGCTTGAGTCGTCGACGCGCCGTTGTGCTTCATCCACACCCTTCGGCAGGGCGAATGCGGCGGTGCTTCGGATGAGCCTGACCGCCCGGTATCGCCGCGTGGTCCGCGCCGTGAAGACTTGTCCCGGCGCCAGGGCACGATGCAGTGCACCTGGGCGGTCGGTGGCCGGAGGGACTTGGCTGCTGCACGGCTTCGGATGAGGCCCGTTGTCGACAGCAGCCGACAGGCGAGGCCAGAAGAAGTCTTGTTTGCGACAGGCTGAAAGCCTGTGTGAGATCGTCGCGGATCACTTGCGGGTCCTCGGCGATGGGTGAGGATCCTGTGCGGGCCTGCGACAGATTGCACAAGAACCTTGCCACGTGCGCCAGTTCGGTGCTTGTACCGCGTACGATCTCCGCATGAACGCGCCATTCGCCACCCAACTCCTTGGGTGGAAGCCCGGTAAGAAGAACGCCAACTCGGCTGGTCTCGTACCGAACTGTGCCGATTCGGACAGCGCTGCTTCTGTGGAACTGGCTGCCGGCATGCTCGATGCCTTGGGAGTCGACCCCGGCGTCGCGTCCGCGGTCCCTGCCGACCCCGGAGGTCCGCTCGAGGTCGCGGTACAACAGCACCTGGCCACTTCTCTCGAAGTGACCGAGGAACGAATGTGGCACGTACAGCGCGGGCGCGTGATTTCTGATTTCTCTCAGTATGGACACCTTCGCAAGGTGGACGAGCTTCTCAAAATGGAATCAGCGCTCCGGGTCACCATTGGAACCGATTATCTCATCAAGCCCGATGTCACCGTTGCGATCCTTGGGGCGCCTACGGTCCATGGTGTCCCGTTTCTGCATGCGGCGGTGAGTTGCAAGTGGACGATCAGAAGCGATCGGGTCCAGAATGTGCGGCACGAGTTCAATCAGATGATCAAGCATCGCCGCGGGCGGCTCCCTCATCTGGTGGCTGTGACGGCCGAACCTCTCCCAAGTCGTTTGGCTTCCATTGCTCGAGGCACCGGGGAAGTCGACGCTGTTTACCATATTGCCTTTGATGCTCTTGCCGATTCCGTCGCGCAGTACGGAAACAAGACCCAGAAAGAAGCCTGGGAAGAGTGTGTCCAGCAGGGACGGCTCCTCAGCTATTCATCCCTTGCGGATTCCATAGCTTCCTGGTAGCTCCCGGACGGGGTTTGGGTCGTTGTCAGTGCCCTGCGGTACGCTCTTGCGTTGCTGCAGGGCCGTACATCCGCAACTCGACACCATGGAGATCACGTGCAACCCGTCCAGATCGTGGACCTGTTCGCCGGCCCGGGCGGGCTGGATGTGGCAGCCGAGAAGCTCGGTGTTCCCACGGTGGGCGTTGAGTGGGACTCCGCCGCCTGCATGACTCGTCGTGCGGCCGGACTCGGCACGGTTGAAGGCGACGTGCGTCGCTACGGGCCTTCGAGCTTCCCGGATGCCGACGTGCTGGCCGGTGGACCTCCCTGTCAAACCTTTACTGTCGCCGGCAGCGGGGCCGGACGACGCGCCCTGGACGACGTCCTGCGGTTCGTGGATCGCATGGTGGCCCGCGAGGACCGTGAAGAGATCGTGAAGGATCTCGCCAAGATGGAAGACGAACGCACCGGGCTGGTGCTGGAGCCTCTCCGCTGGGCGCTTGAAGCGATCGACAAACGCGACAAACCTTACAGGGCGATTGTTCTGGAACAGGTGCCTGCGGTGCTCCCCGTGTGGGAAGCCTATGCAAAGGCCCTCCACAGCGAGGGCTACTCGGTTGACTGCGGAATTTTGCAGACGGAGGCCTACGGGGTCCCTCAGACGCGAAAGAGGGCTGTGTTGATCGCCCGATTCGGTGTGGAATCCGTCGAGCTGCCACGTCCGACTCACCGCACTTACAGGAAGGGCGTTCCGCGCGAGGCCGGCGACGTGTCATTGGCGCCTTGGAGGACGATGGGCGACGTCCTTGATCGCGACTATCGATTCCTTGTGATCTCCAATTACGGGACGGGGGGGGACCCCAAGGCGCGGGGTCGGCGCGGCTCGTGGGAGCCGTCGGCAACCGTCACCGGAAAGATTTCACGAAACCGTGTGGTGTCTCCGGAGGAGCGGGAGCTCGAGCGGTTTACGTTCTCGGAGGCCGGATGCCTTCAGACGTTCCCGAAAGACTATCCGTGGTCCGGCAAGGACATCGGCCAGCAGATCGGTAACGCCGTACCGCCGCGTCTTGCCATGCACATTCTCAGCGCTGCCTTTGGTTGGGCGCCACCGACCGAAGCCGTCCTGCAGAAGCTGGATCGATGGCGGCCTGAGGTGCCCGCAGCCGAGTGCGACACCGCCCTTGAGGTCTCGGCCGCAGCGGTGTAGCACCGGTGTCGTCACGCTCGCGAGGGATGCCTGCCGCGAGTGACGCCGGCGGGGCGATCGCAAAGCGGCTCCGGTCCGTGGATGGCCGCCGCCGTGTGGTGAGGTCGGTGAAGTCTGCTGACCTGCGAGAATGTCACCTCACCGAGTGATCGCGCGCGGCGAAGCAGGGCGGGTGGACGACCCTTGACGTGCTTGATCTGCAAAGGTGCATGGACGGCCTCCAACGCCGAGGAGATGCGGAAGCGGGGATTCCTATTCGGAGGCAAGTAGCAGCCGCGGGCACCGTTGCCACCACGCCCGAAGACCAGCGGTCACGCCTACACGTAGTGGGCGCCGTTCGCCTACGGTTCCGTGACCGTGATCAGCCTCCGGCGCTTACGTGAGCGGACTCACCTGGGATCGCCTGTAGGCCCTCGGACACGGCCGGGAACGGTCCACGACCACCGGTGAGGACCGCAACAGGTTCGCTCCACGGGCCGGCTATCGCACTGCTTCTGCGACACTGGTAGGACCATGCCTAAGCCCGGAGAACTCACTTTCGTCGCCCCGCGCGGAGCCAAGCTGCCGCCGCGGCATCTCGCCGACCTCTCGCCCGCCGAGCGCCGCGAGGCCGTGGCCGCGATCGGCGAGAAGCCGTTCCGCGCCAAGCAGCTGTCCCAGCACTACTTCGCGCGGTACGCGCACCAGCCCGAGGCGTGGACGGACATCCCGGCCGCGGCCCGCGCCAAGCTGGCCGAGGAGCTGCTGCCGGAGCTGATGAGCGTGGTGCGTCACGTCTCGTGCGACGACGACACCACCCGCAAGACCCTGTGGCGCCTGCACGACGGCAAGCTCGTCGAGTCGGTGCTGATGCGCTACCCGGACCGGGTGACGATGTGCATCAGCTCCCAGGCCGGCTGCGGCATGAACTGCCCGTTCTGCGCCACCGGCCAGGCCGGCCTGGACCGGAACCTGTCGACGGCCGAGATCGTGCACCAGATCGTCGACGGCATGCGCGCGCTGCGCGACGGCGAGGTGCCGGGCGGTCCCGCGCGGCTGTCCAACATCGTCTTCATGGGCATGGGCGAGCCGCTGGCCAACTACAAGCGCGTCGTCGGCGCCATCCGTCGGCTGACCGACCCCGAGCCGGACGGCCTGGGCCTGTCCCAGCGCGGCATCACGGTCTCCACCGTGGGCCTGGTCCCGGCGATGCTGCGGTTCGCGGACGAGGGCTTCAAGTGCCGTCTCGCGGTCTCGCTGCACGCCCCCGACGACGAGCTGCGCGACACCCTGGTGCCGGTCAACACCCGCTGGAAGGTCCGCGAGGTCCTCGACGCCGCCTGGGAGTACGCGGAGAAGTCCGGGCGCCGGATCTCCATCGAGTACGCCCTCATCCGGGACATCAACGACCAGGCCTGGCGCGGTGACCTGCTGGGCCGGCTGCTCAAGGGCAGGCGGGTGCACGTCAACCTCATCCCGCTCAACCCCACCCCGGGCTCGAAGTGGACGGCCTCCCGCCCGGAGGACGAGCGGGCCTTCGTCGAGGCGATCGCGGCCCATGGCGTGCCCGTCACCATCCGCGACACCCGCGGCCAGGAGATCGACGGAGCCTGCGGCCAGCTGGCCGCCGCCGAGCGCTGAGCGGCCGCCACGGGGCGGTCACGGGCCCGGCAGGGGCCCCTGGCCGTCCTGGTACGGTTCCTTCGCACAAATGAACATTCCGACAGGGGAGCGCAGCGAGCGCTGAGAGTGCGGCACGGCCCGCAGACCCTCGGACCTGATCCGGTTAGTACCGGCGTAGGGAGTCAGCACCACCATGAACACCATCCTTCGGCGTGCCGTCGTGGCGACGGCCGCCGCGGCCCTCGGCCTGCCCGTCCTCGCCGCCTGCGGCAGCTCCGACTCCGGCTCCGCTTCGGGCTCCGGCGGCAGCGGTTCCGGCGACAAGACCGTGCGGCTGGTCTCCCACGACTCGTTCGTGGCCTCCGACGCGGTCCTGAAGCAGTTCACCGCGCAGACCGGCTACAAGGTGCAGGTGATCAAGGGCGGTGACGCCGGTGCGGCCGTCAACCAGGCGATCCTCTCCAAGAGCCACCCCCAGGGCGACGTCTTCTTCGGTGTCGACAACACCCTGCTCTCGCGTGCACTCGACAAGGGCCTGTTCACCCCCTACCGGGCCAAGGGCGCGGACCGCGTCCCCGCCGAGCTGCGCGGGGACACCAAGGACCGCGTCACCCCGATCGACTACGGCGACATCTGCGTCAACTACGACCGCGCCTACTTCGCCGACAAGAAGCTCGCGCCGCCGCAGACCTTCGCCGACCTGGTCAAGCCGGAGTACAAGAACCTGCTGGTGACCGAGAACGTCGCCACCTCCTCGCCCGGCCTCGCCTTCCAGCTCGGCACCGTCGCCGCCTTCGGCGAGAACGGCTGGCAGGACTACTGGAAGAAGCTCAAGGACAACGGCGTCGAGGTCGTCGACGGCTGGGAGCAGGCGTACAACACCCGCTTCTCCGGCTCCGCCGCCGGCAAGAAGGCCAAGGGCGACCGGCCGCTCGTCGTCTCCTACGCCTCCAGCCCGCCCGCCGAGGTGATGGGCGTCACGCCCGAGCCGGCCGAGGCGCCCACGGGCGTGGCGACCGGCACCTGCTTCCGGCAGGTCGAGTACGCCGGCCTGCTGAGCGGGGCGAAGAACACCGAGGGCGGCAAGGCCCTGATCGACTTCCTGGTGGGCAGGACCTTCCAGGAGGACATGCCGCTGCAGATGTTCGTCAACCCCGCCAACCGGGACGCGCGCGTCCCCGAGCTGTTCACCAAGTACGGCGCGAAGATCACGCAGTCGGCGACGCTCGACCCCCAGCGCATCGCGCAGCACCGTGACCAGTGGATCAAGACGTGGTCCTCGCTCGTCCTGAAGTGACCCGTCCCGAAGGGACCGATGCACCCCCGGGTGCCGCCCCGCGCGGCGGCACCCGGCGTACGGCGACGCGCCTGGCCCTGATGGCCGGGCCGCTCGCCTTCTTCGGGATCTTCTTCGCCTACCCCGTCGCCGCCATCGTCGCCCGCGGCCTGAAGGACGGCGACCGGTGGCAGCTCGCCCGCATCGGCGAGGTGCTCGGCGACCCCGCCACCGGCCACGTCCTGTGGTTCACCACCTGGCAGGCCGCCGCCTCCACGGCGCTCACGCTGCTGCTCGCGCTCCCCGGCGCGTACGTCTTCGCACGCTTCGACTTCCCCGGCAAACGGCTGCTGCGCGCCGTGGTCACCATCCCCTTCGTCCTGCCGACCGTCGTCGCCGGCTCCGCCTTCCTCGCCCTGCTCGGCCGCGGCGGACTGCTGGACGAGCTGTGGGGCGTCCGCCTGGACACCACCGTCTGGGCGATCCTGCTCGCCCACGTCTTCTTCAACTACGCCGTCGTCGTCCGCACCGTCGGCGGACTGTGGGCCCAGCTCGACCCGCGCCAGGAGGAGGCCGCCCGCGTCCTGGGCGCCGGCCGCTTCACCGCCTGGCGACGGATCACCCTGCCCGCCCTCGCCCCGGCCGTGGCCGCCGCGGCCCTCATGGTCTTCCTCTTCACCTTCACCTCCTTCGGCGTCGTGCAGATCCTCGGCGGACCGCGCTACGCCACGCTGGAAGTGGAGATCTACCAGCAGACGGCACAGCTGCTCGACCTGCCCACCGCCGCCGTGCTCACGCTGCTGCAGTTCCTGGCCGTCGCCGTCCTGCTCCTCGTGCACGCCCGCACCGTACGGCGGCGCGAGGCCACCCTGCGGCTCGTGGACGCCGCCCGTACCGCCCGCCGCCCCCGCGGCGCCGCCCAGTGGACCCTGCTCGCCTCCGTCCTGGCCGTCGTCGCCCTGCTGCTGATCCTGCCGCTCGTCGTCCTCGTCGAACGCTCGCTCGACGGCCCCGACGGATACGGCCTGGCCTACTACCGCGCCCTCGCCTCCGCGGGCGGCACCGCCGGCACCTTCGTCGTCGCCCCCCTCGAAGCCATCGGCAACTCCCTCGCCTACGCCGCAGCCGCCACGGCCTTCGCCGTCGTCATCGGCTCCCTCGCCGCGGCCGCGCTCACCCGCCGCGAGGGCAGGCTCGTCCGCGGCTTCGACGCGCTGCTGATGCTCCCCCTCGGCACCTCGGCCGTCACCGTCGGCTTCGGCTTCCTGATCGCCCTCGACGAGCCCCCGCTGGACCTGCGCACCTCCTGGATCCTCGTCCCGCTCGCCCAGGCCCTGGTCGGCGTGCCCTTCGTCGTACGCACCGTGCTGCCCGTGCTGCGCGCCGTCGACACGCGCCTGCGGGAGGCCGCCGCCGTGCTCGGCGCCTCCCCGCTGCGGGCCTGGCGCGAAGTGGACCTGCCCATGGTCGGCCGGGCCCTGGCCGTCGCCGCCGGCTTCGCCTTCGCCGTCTCCCTCGGCGAGTTCGGCGCCACCGTCTTCATCGCCCGCCCCGACAGCCCCACCCTGCCCGTGGCCGTCGCCCGGCTGCTCGGCCGGCCCGGCGCACTGAACTACGGGCAGGCCATGGCCCTGAGCACGATCCTGATGCTGGTCTGCGCGGCCGCGCTGCTGGTCCTGGAGCGCGTGCGCACCGACCGTACGGGAGAGTTCTAGATGTCCATGCTCCGGCTGGAGGACGTCACCGTCCGCTTCGGCACCCGCACGGCACTCGACGCCGTCGGCCTCACCGTCGCCGAACACGAGACCGTCTGCGTGCTCGGCCCCAGCGGCAGCGGCAAGTCCACCCTGCTGCGCGTGGTGGCCGGCCTGCAGCCCGCCGACGAGGGCCGCGTGCACCTCGACGGCCGCGACCAGAGCGGCGTACCGGTGCACCGGCGCGGCGTGGGCCTGATGTTCCAGGACCACCAGCTCTTCCCCCAGCGCGACGTCGCCGGCAACGTCGCCTTCGGACTGCGCATGCGCGGCACGGGCCGCGCCGAGACCGAGCGGCGCGTCGCCGAACTCCTCGAACTCGTCGGCCTGCCCGGCGCACAGCGCCGGCCGGTCGGCGCACTGTCCGGCGGCGAACAACAGCGCGTCGCCCTCGCCCGGGCCCTGGCCCCCCGGCCGCGGCTGCTCATGCTCGACGAACCCCTGGGCCAGCTCGACCGCGGCCTGCGCGAACGGCTCGTCGTCGAACTCCGCGAACTCTTCCGGCGCCTGGGCACGACGGTGCTGGCCGTCACGCACGACCAGGGAGAGGCCTTCGCCCTCGCGGACCGGGTCGTGGTCATGCAGGAAGGCGGACGGGTCGCACAGATCGGCACGCCGCTGGAGGTGTGGCAGCGGCCGGCGTCGGAATTCGTGGCGCGCTTCCTGGGATTCCGGAACGTCGTACCGGCGACGGTGAACGGCCGCACGGCACGAACGCCGTGGGGCGAGCTGCCGGTGCCGGAAGGCACGGCGGCGGGGGAACGGCGGGTGCTGGTGCGGCCGGCGGGCGTACGGATCGCTGCCGCGGGGGCGGGGTTGCGGTGCGTGGTGGGGGCGCGGACGTTCCGCGGGGACCACGTGGTGGTCCAGCTCCGGCCGGAGGACGGGCCGGAGCTGGAGGCGGCGGTGCCGCCGGCGGCCGCGCCGGAGGTGGGTGACCGGGTGGGCGTCACGTTCGCGGCGGACGAGGTGGTCGTTCTTCCCCCACCCCGCCCTCTCCCCGTCTCCTAGAGCCTGTCCGGCGGCTCATGCGGCCCCCGTCTGCGGGTGCGTCGTGGCTTGTCGCGCAGTTCCCCGCGCCCCTACGGGGCGCCGTGGCTGGCGCAGTGCCCCGTCAGGGGCGCGGGGAACTGCGCGATCGGCCGCCGACGGCCCCCAATCGACGCGCCACCCCGAGGCCGGGCTTGCCGCACCCACGCGGGGCGGGCGCGGGCCCTGGCGGGGCTGAGCCCCGGGCCCCCGGGGCCGGGCTCACGCCACGGGCGTCGGCACCGTGTTCTCCGGTTCCTCCTGCGGCGTGGCCGCGTGCGCGTCCGGTTCGCCGAACCAGGCCACTGCCACCGCGCCCGCCACCGCCAGGAGGAAGCCGAGGACGGCGACCCACGCGAAGCCCTCGCGGGAGGCGTCGCCGAGCCACATCACGCCGATGATGCCCGGCAGCACCGTCTCGCCGACGACCAGTGCCGCCGTCGCGCCGTTCACGGAGCCGATCTGCAGGGCCACCGTGTGCAGGTACATGCCGACGGAGCCGGAGATGAGGATGGCGTAGAGCGCGGGGTCGGCGAGCATGGTCGGCAGGTCGAAGGGGTCGATGCCGTCGAGGATGCGTACGCCGACGCCGATGGCGCCGAAGCCGAGGCCGGAGAGCAGACCGGCCAGGATGGCCGCCCGGCCGCCCAGCAGGCGTACGGCCACGGTGCCGCCGCCCATGAGGACGACGGAGATGGCGAGGAGCCACCAGTGGGTGGACATGGCGGTGGCGCCGCTGCCCTCGTGTCCGGCGGCGGTCGCCAGGAGCACCAGGGCCGAGCAGACGACGCCGATGGAGATCCATTCCCGGCCGTTGAGTCGTATGCCGAGGAGCTTGATGCTCAGCAGCGCGGTGACGATGAGGTTGGCGCTGATGACGGTCTGGGAGAGGAACAGCGGCAGCATGCGGGCGGCGAGCGCGCCGAGGCCGAAGCCGAGGAAGTCCAGGACCGTGCCGACCATGAACTCCCAGGTCACGGCGGCCTTGGCGGTGGAGGAGAGGCTGGGGCCGCCGTGCTGGGTGGTGCCCGTGGTGGAGGCCTTGGCGGCCTCCCTGCGGGCCGACTTGCGCGACCCCACGGCTTGCAGGACCGATCCTGTGCCGTAACACACCGAGGCCGCGACAGCCGTGACAAGGCCGATGATCACCAAGAGCTCCGTTCGCCTGAATTCCAGTCGCTCTTGAAGCAGACGTGGTTTCGGGCCGCGGAGTTGCCTTGGGTCAAGAAGTGGTCAAGAACGGGTCAGGGGCAGGGCGGTCAGCTCGGCGATCACCCAGGTGAGCGGTGCCAGGACGCCGACCAGGACGCCCGTGCGCACGGCGGCGGCGCCGCGCAGCAGGGACGCCGGGATGCCGAGCCGGGCCAGCGCGGCCGAGGTCTCCGCGCGGGAGGTGCGGGTGTCGGCCGCGGCCGTGACCGCGGTGGCGCTCACGCAGGCGATCACGACGCCCACGCCGAGCCAGGTCAACGGCCCGAACGGGCCGGGCCCGGTGGGCCGCCACACCGCGCCGTACAGTTCGACGGCCGCCACGGCCCCGGCGGCGACGGCGCACAGCACGCCGAGCGGGCGTCCGACCCGCGTCGCCGCGTCCTGCAGTATCCGGCCGGCCAGCAGCCGTACGGGCCCGGGCCGGCCGGACGACAGCAGGGCGCCGCACCAGTGGGTGAGCCCGGGGCCGGCCAGCACCAGGCCGACGAAGGTGAGCAGCCAGCCGCCGAGCAGGGCGGGGGAGGAGCCGCCGCCCTGGCCGGGCAGGGCCAGCAGGGTCTCGGGGGCGGGCGCCGGGGCATGTCCGACGTACGCCTCCAGGGCCAGGCCACAGGCGATGACGGCGATGCCCCAGGGGAGCCCGATGTGGGCGGGGCGGTCCTCGCGGGGGGTGGAGGGCGCGGGGTCACCGGTGGGTGCGGCGTGGGCGCCGCGTGCCCTGCGCTCGCGGCCCGGGCGCAGGAAGAGGGCGCAGGCGCCGGCACCGAGCGCCGGCAGCAGGCCGAGCAGGGTCACGGCGGCCGCCCAGGGCAGGCCGGCCTGCCCGTCGAGGGCGTGGGCGGCCGCGCCGCTGAGCGGGGTGCCGCCCAGGTCGCCGCGCAGCTCCAGGTAGGCCAGCAGGGCCAGGACGCTGCCGGTGCCGCAGGACAGGGCGGTGGAGGTGGCGGCGAGCACCGACAGCCGTACGGGGCCGAAGCCGATGGCGTCCATGCCGTCCCGCGGCCGCGTCGCGGGGTCGTTGCGGGCCACGGCGACGGCGAACTGCACGACGGCGGCCAGCGGTGCCAGGCACCACAGCAGCCGCACGAGCGACTCCTGCGGGGTGTCCGGGTGGGCCGCGGCGTACCCGAGTGCGCACAGCAGCAGGAAACCGGCCCCGGCGGCGGCGAGGACCACCAGCAGCCGGCGCAGCAGGACGAGCGGGTGGGCGCCGCGCGCTAGGCGGAGACTGAGCACGCGGCCCTGCCCTCCCCTTCGGACGCCTCGGGCGAGGGGATCGAGCCGCGGCGGCCGTCGACGAGGCCGACGGTGCGGTCGGCGAGCGAGGCGCTCTCCTCGTCCAGGGTGGCGAGCACGACGGTGATGTGGTGCGAGCGGGCCGCGGTGGTCAGGGTGCGCAGCACCTGCGCGCGGTCGGTGGCGTGCAGGGGCGCGGTCGGCTCGTCGGCGAAGACCACCGTCGGGTCGGCGGCCAGGGCCCGGGCGATGGCGATGCGCTGGCGCTGGGCCTGGGTGAGCGCCCCGGGCCGCTTGCGGGCGCAGTCGCCGACGTCGAGGCGTTCGAGCCACTCGGTGGCGGTCTGCTTGGCGGCGCGGTGGCCGGTGCCGCGCACGAGCAGCGGCAGTGCGGCGTTCTCCCAGCCGGTCAGCTCGGGCACGAGGTGCGGCCGGCTGTCGATCCAGCCGAACCGGTCGCGGCGCAGCCGCTCCCGCGCGGCGCGCGAGAGGGTGTGCACGGGGCCGCTGTTGAACCACACCTCGCCCGGGTCGGCCAGCAGCTGTCCGGACAGGCATTTCAGGAGCGTGGTCTTGCCGGAGCCGCGCGGTCCGGTGACGGCGAGGATCTCGCCCTCGCGGACGCCGATGGACACCCCGGTCAGGGCGGGGGAGCCGTTGTAGGAGTAGTGGAGTCCGCGTGCCCAGAGCACGTCGTTGTCCGGCGGGGCCACCATATCGAGCACCTCGGGTCGCTTGAGAGGGTTCGTTCCCCCGACCGGGTGAACGAACCGGAGGCCATTGGGTCACTGGCACCGTACGGAACCGGGATCCTAGCCTCCGCCCAGGCTCGGCGCTGGGGTGCCTCATTTCCTCCCATCGGGCTCATCGGCCCGCACGGCACCCCGGCGACCTCGACGACGTCGGATCTTCGTCAGATCTTCGCCCATGCCTCCGTCAGGACACCGCGGATGATCTGCTCGATCTCGTCGAACGTGCCCTGGTCGGCGATCAGCGGCGGCGCCAGCTGGATGACCGGGTCGCCACGGTCGTCGGCGCGGCAGTACAGGCCGGATTCGAAGAGCTTCTTCGACACGAAGCCGTACAGCAGCCGCTCGCACTCCTGCGGCGTGAACGACTCCTTGGTCGCCTTGTCCTTCACCAGCTCGATGCCGTAGAAGAAGCCGTTGCCGCGCACGTCACCGACGATCGGCAGGTCGTGCAGCTTCGCGAGCGTGGCGTGGAAGGCACCCTCGTTGTCGAGCACGTGCCGGTTGAGGCCCTCGCGTTCGAAGATGTCGAGGTTGGCGAGCGCCACGGCCGCGGAGACCGGGTGGCCGCCGAAGGTGTAGCCGTGCAGGAAGGTGTTCTCGCCCCGGAAGAACGGCTCGGCGATCCGGTCGGAGACGATCGCGGCGCCGATGGGGGAGTAGCCGGAGGTCATGCCCTTGGCGCAGGTGATGATGTCGGGCACGTAGCCGAACTTGTCGCAGGCGAACATCGTGCCCAGGCGACCGAAGGCGCAGATGACCTCGTCGGAGACCAGCAGCACGTCGTACCGGTCGCAGATCTCGCGCACCCGCCGGAAGTAGCCGGGCGGCGGCGGGAAGCAGCCGCCGGCGTTCTGCACCGGCTCCAGGAAGACGGCCGCGACGGTGTCGGCGCCCTCGAAGAGGATCTGCTGCTCGATCTGGTCGGCGGCCCACCGGCCGAACGCCTCGGGGGAGACGCCGGATCCCTCGTCGAGGAAGGAGGGGGCGCGGTAGATGTTGGTGTTGGGCACCTTGTGCGCGCCGGGCACCAGCGGCTCGAAGGGGGCCTTCAGCGCGGGCAGTCCGGTGATGGACAGCGCGCCCTGCGGGGTGCCGTGGTAGGCCACGGCCCGCGATATCACCTTGTACTTGGTGGGGTTGCCGGTCAGCTTGTGGTACTGCTTGGCCAGCTTCCACGCCGTCTCGACGGCCTCGCCGCCGCCGGTGGTGAAGAAGACCTTGTTCAGGTCGCCGGGCGCGTGGTGCGCCAGGCGCTCGGCCAGCTCGATCGCCTTGGGGTGGGCGTAGCTCCACACCGGGAAGAAGGCGAGCTCCTGGGCCTGCTTGGCGGCCGCCTCGGCCAGCTCGGCGCGGCCGTGGCCGGCCTGGACCACGAACAGCCCGGCCAGGCCGTCGAGGTAGCGCCGGCCCCGGTCGTCGTAGATGTAGGTGCCCTCGCCGCGCACGATGACGGGCACGGGGGCCTTCTCGTACGACGACATCCGGGTGAAGTGCATCCACAGATGGTCGTACGCCGTCCTGCTGAGGTCCTTGCTGCTCACGGCTATCGAGTTCCCCATGTATAGGTCTGCTTGCGGAGCTTGAGGTAGACGAAGCTCTCCGTGGAGCGCACGCCGGGCAGGGTCCGGATCCGCTTGTTGATCGTGTCGAGGAGATGGTCGTCGTCCTCGCAGACGATCTCGATCAGCAGGTCGAACGAGCCCGCGGTCACCACCACGTACTCCACCTCGTCCATTGCGGTCAGGGCGTCCGCGACCGGGTCGAGGTCGCCCTCGACGTTGATGCCGACCATCGCCTGCCGCCGGAATCCCACGGTGAGGGGGTCGGTGACGGCGACGATCTGCATCACGCCCTGGTCGAGCAGCTTCTGCACCCGTTGCCGGACGGCGGCCTCGGAGAGGCCGACGGCCTTGCCGATCGCCGCATAGGGGCGGCGGCCGTCCTCCTGGAGCTGCTCGATGATCGCCAGGGAGACGGCGTCGATCGGCTGGGCGCCGGTCGTGCTCTTGGGGTCTGCGCTACGAGTGGCCACGCGTTCCACCATGCAACAGGACTCGGCGGTGCGGCAAGCCCTTGACGATGAAATTCGTCGTCCAGAGGCACGGGAAGCACTGATTCCGTTGTTCTTGCTCTGCGGGTATGTCGAAAGCGCGGCCCCCCTGACTAGGCTGTGCGTCTCAGCCATTGGACGTCCGACACGAAGGGGTGGCACGACGTGACCACCGAGCTGCGCCGCCTGCGCAATTACATCGACGGGGAGTTCCGGGACGCCGCCGACGGGCGGACCACCGAGGTGGTCAATCCCGTCACGGGCGAGGCGTACGCGACCGCCCCGCTCTCCGGTGCCGCCGACGTGGACGCCGCCATGGCCGCCGCCGAGGCCGCCTTCCCCGCCTGGCGCGACCTGGTTCCCGCCGAGCGCCAGAAGGTGCTCCTGAAGATCGCCGACGCCTTCGAGGCCCGCGCCGACGAGCTCGTCGCCGCAGAGGTCGAGAACACCGGCAAGCCGGTGGCGCTGACGGCCAGCGAAGAGGTCCCGCCGATGGTGGACCAGATCCGCTTCTTCGCCGGTGCCGCGCGCATGCTGGAGGGCCGCTCGGCCGGCGAGTACATGGCGGGGATGACCTCCATCATCCGCCGCGAGCCGGTCGGCGTCTGCGCCCAGGTCGCGCCGTGGAACTACCCGATGATGATGGCGGTGTGGAAGTTCGCCCCGGCGCTCGCCGCGGGCAACACCGTCGTCCTCAAGCCCTCGGACACCACCCCCGCCTCCACCGTGCTCATCGCCGAGATCATCGGCGGGGTGCTGGAGGAGCTGGGCCACCCCAAGGGCGTCTTCAACGTCATCTGCGGCGACCGCGAGACCGGCCGCCTCATGGTCGAGCACAAGGTGCCCGCCATGGCCTCCATCACCGGCTCCGTGCGCGCCGGCATGCAGGTCGCCGAGTCCGCCTCCCGCGACCTCAAGCGCGTCCACCTGGAGCTCGGCGGCAAGGCCCCGGTCGTCGTCTTCGAGGACGCCGACATCGCCAAGGCCGTCGAGGACATCGCCGTCGCCGGCTTCTTCAACGCCGGCCAGGACTGCACGGCCGCCACCCGCGTCCTGGTCCACGAGTCGATCCACGACGACTTCGTCACCGCCCTCGCCCAGGCCGCCGCCGGCACCAGGACGGGGCAGCCGGACGACGAGGACGTGCTCTACGGCCCGCTGAACAACGCGAACCAGCTCAAGCAGGTCGCCGGCTTCATCGAGCGCCTGCCCGGCCACGCCAAGGTCCACACGGGCGGCCACCGCGTCGGGGAGAAGGGCTTCTTCTTCGCCCCCACCGTCGTCTCCGGCCTCCAGCAGGACGACGAGATCATCCAGAACGAGGTCTTCGGCCCGGTCATCACCGTCCAGTCCTTCGCCGACGAGGCGCAGGCCGTCGAGTTCGCCAACGGCGTCGAGTTCGCCCTGGCCTCCTCGGTGTGGACCAAGGACCACGCCCGCGCGATGCGCATGTCGAAGGCGCTCGACTTCGGCTGCGTGTGGATCAACACCCACATCCCGCTGGTCGCCGAGATGCCGCACGGCGGCTTCAAGAAGTCCGGCTACGGCAAGGACCTCTCCGCCTACGGCTTCGAGGACTACACGCGCGTCAAGCACGTCATGACCTCGCTGGGCTGACCTGCGGCTCCCGGGGGCGGGCGGCACCTTCCCGCCCCCGGTATCATCGACCGCCGCCCCGCCCCGCCGGTCCGATTGCGAGACGCCCGTGAAGCCCCTTTCCCGCCGTACCCTGCTGCGCGCGCTGGGCGCCGGTGCCGGGGCCGCGGCCCTCGCCGGCTGCGGGGTGCCCGCGGCGTACGTCGCCCCGGGCGAGCGGGCCGCCGCCGACCGCTCGGGCGCCGAGAAGAAGCTCGTCTTCGCCAACTGGCCGCTGTACATCGACGTGGACGAGAAGGACCCGCAGAGGCGGCCCACCCTGCAGGAGTTCGAGCAGCGCACCGGCATCTCGGTGAAGTACACCGAGGAGATCAACGACAACGACGAGTTCTTCGGCAAGATCAGCCCCGCCCTGATGAACCATCAGGACACCGGCCGGGACATCATCGTCGTCAGCGACTGGATGGCCTCCCGCTACGTCCGGCTCGGCTGGGTCCAGAAGATGGACCGCGCCGCCCAGCCCCACGTCGACCGCCACCTCGACCCGCTGCTGCGCAAGCCCTCCTTCGACCCGGGCCGGCTGCACACCGTGCCCTGGCAGTCCGGCATCACCGGCATCGCCTACAACCGCAGGAAGCTCGGCCGCGAGATACGCCACACCTCCGACCTGTGGCGCGACGACCTGCGCGGCCGCGTCACCCTGCTCTCCGGCATGGACGAGGCGTTCGCCCTGCTGATGATGGGCAACGGCGCGGACGTCACCCGCTGGACGGCCGACGACTTCCACACCATGACCGACCAGCTGCGCCGCCTGGTCCGCAGCCGCCACATCCGCCGCTTCACCGGCAACGACTACATCAAGGACCTCTCCTCCGGAGACGTCCTGGCCTGCCAGGCCTACTCCGGCGACATCATCCAGCTCCAGGCCGACAACCCCGACATCGAGTTCGTCGTCCCCGAGGAGGGCGCCGAGCTGTGGGCGGAGAGCCTGATGATCCCCGACCTCGCCCGGCACAAGCGCAACGCCGAGGCGCTGATCGACCACTACTACCGGCCCGAGGTCGCCGCCGAGCTCGCCGCCTCCGTCAACTACGTCTGCCCGGTGCCGGCCGCCCGCGACGTCCTGGCCTCCTCCGGCGAGAAGGAGACCGCCGCACTGGCGGAGAACCCGTTGATCTTCCCCACCGACGACATGCGCAAGCGGCTCGCCACCGCCCGCGACATGACCGCCCGGGAGCGGCCGGCCTTCGCCAAGGAGTGGAACGAGATCGTCGGCCTGTGACGGCCGGCGCTCACGCCGCCAGCAGCGAGCGCAGCGCGCCGATGCGGTTGGTGGTGATCGAGTCGACGCCGGCCCGCAGCAGCCGGCGCATCGTGCGCCGGGTGTCGGCGGTCCACGCGGAGACCAGCAGGCCGTCGGCGTGGTTGCGGGCGACGAGCTCGGGCGTGACCAGCCCGAAGCAGTAGTTCAGCCAGTGCGGCCGCACCGCGGCCAGCAGCGCCGCCCGCGGCGGCGCCAGCGTCGTCCACGTCAGCGCGATCTCCGCGTCCGCGTCCGCCCGGCGCACCGCGAGCATCGAGGCCGGCCCGCCGCAGTAGTACACGTGCGCCGCCGCCGCGCTCTCGCGCACCGCGGCGACGGCTGCCGGGGCCGCCGCCGCGTCGGGCAGGTCCACGAACAGCCGCACGCCCCCGCCGATCTCCGCCAGCGCCTCGTGCAGTGTCGGCACGCCGCCCGCGGTGGCCTCGCGCACCTCGGCGGCCGTCAGCGCGGCCAGGGGCCGGTCCAGGCCCCACAGCCGCTTCAGCGTCGCGTCGTGCAGCAGGACGGGCACGCCTTCCCGGGTCAGCCGCACGTCGATCTCCACCGCCCCGGCCCCCGCCCGCAGCGCCGACCGGATCGAGGGCAGGGTGTTCTCGCGGTGGACGTAGGGGTCCCCGCGGTGGGCGACGGCGACGCAGGCGGGCGGCGGCAGGGTCATGGCGCGCTCAGCCCCGCCACGCGGCGGTGTACGCGTCGATCTCGGCGTTCAGCGCGGCCTTGCCCGCCGCGTCCATGAACGACGCCTCCACCGCGTTCTTCGCCAGCGCGGCGACGCCCCGGGCGTCGAGGTCCAGCAGCCGCGCGGCCACCGCGTACTCGGTGTTGAGGTCGGTGCCGAACATCGGCGGGTCGTCGCTGTTGATCGTCACCAGCACCCCGGCCGCGACCATCTCCTTGACCGGGTGCCGCTCGATGTCGGTCACCGCCCGCGTGGCCAGGTTGGAGGTGGGGCAGACCTCCAGCGGAATGCGGTGCTCGGCCAGGTGCGCCAGCAGCCGCGGGTCCTGGGTGGCGCTGGTGCCGTGCCCGATGCGCTCGGCCCGCAGCTCCGTCAGGGCGTCCCAGATCGTCTGCGGCCCGGTCGTCTCGCCGGCGTGCGGCACGCTGTGCAGGCCCGCGGCGATCGCCCGGTCGAAGTACGGCTTGAACTGCGGCCGCGGCACACCGATCTCGGGGCCGCCCAGGCCGAAGGAGACCAGGCCGTCGGGGCGCAGGTCGCAGGCGATGCGCGCGGTCTCCTCCGCGGACTGCAGGCCGGCCTCGCCGGGGATGTCGAAGCACCAGCGCAGCACGACGCCCAGCTCCGACTCGGCGGCCTTGCGCGCGTCCTCGATGGCCTCGACGAACGCCACGTCCGGGATGCCGCGCCTGGTGGAGCTGTAGGGCGTCACCGTCAGCTCGGCGTAGCGGATGTTCTGCCGGGCCATGTCGCGGGCGACCTCGTAGGTCAGCAGCCGCACGTCCTCGGCGTCGCGGATGAGGTCGACCACCGAGAGGTAGACCTCGATGAAGTGCGCGAAGTCGCGGAAGGTGAAGAAGTCCGCGAGCGCCTCGGGGTCGGTGGGCACGGGGGAGTCGGGGTGCCGGGCGGCCAGCTCGGCGACGATGCGGGGGGAGGCCGACCCCACGTGGTGCACGTGCAGTTCGGCCTTCGGCAGCCCTGCGATGAACGAGTCGAGTCCTGACATGCGGGCCTCCATGGCTGCTGGGCTTCGGGGCGACGGCGTGCCGATCATCGTATGCGCGATGGCCGCCGGGGCATCGCCCAGGGCTTAGCATGACGGGGTAGCGACTGGGGAGGACCATGTCCGACAAGGACGACGCGCAGCACGACCAGCCGGGCGGGAACCCCTGGGCCCCGCCGGAGTCCGGTCGGGTGCCGCTGGAGAAGCCGGCCGCCCGGCCGACGCCCACCGTGGTCGAGCCCGCGCCCGGCCCCGCCGTAGCGGCTCCCGCGCCCGCGGCGCCCCCCGTACCCCCCGTCGTGCCGCCGCAGCAGGCCGCGCCCGGCGGCGCGGTGCCCCCGGTGCCGCCCGCCCCGACCGGGCCGGGCACCCCCAGCGCGTACCCGGGCGGCCCCTACGCCTTCGCGCCCGGCGCCGGCCCCCAGGGCGCGCCGTACGGGCAGACCGCCTACGGCACCGGCGCCTACGGCACCGGCGCCTACGCCTACCCCGCGCCCGGCTACCCGCAGGGCTGGCCCGCGCCGCCCCCGGTGCCCAACAACGGGCTCGGCACGGCCGGCATGGTGCTCGGCATCGTCGGCACGATCCTGGCGCCCAGCGTCGTCTTCAGCGTCATCCTCGGCGTCCTCGCGGTCGTCTTCGGGGCGATAGGCCGGGGCAAGGCCCGCACCGGCGAGGCGACCAACGGCGGTCAGGCGCTGACCGGGCTCATCCTGGGCCCCATCGCCATCGTCGCCTCGGTGCTGATGCTCCTGCTGTACATCTACTCCAACGCCACCAGCAACGACTACAACGACAACGAGGACCCGGACGACGCCACCTACGGCGCCTACATGCCGGCCCCGCCCGGCCCCGCACCGCTGGTGGCCGCCAGGCGCTGACGCGCCTCCATCAGAGCGAAGCCCAGCAGGTTCTGCCCGCACCAGCGGGCCGGGTCCTGCGCCCGCTCGTCGTCGGCGGCCAGCCCGATCCCCCAGATCCGGTCCAGGGGACTGGCCTCGACGAGCACCCGGCTCCCGGTGCCCAGCAGATACGCCCCCAGCTCGGGATGCTGCGCGAACTTGTGCACGCTGCCTTCGACCACGAGCCCGTAGCGGTGGCGTGTCCACTCCTGCTCGTCGAAGCCGCGCACCGCACGCCCGGCGTCCTTGGCCGCCTTGGGATGACCCGCCGCCAGCACCCGTGCCAGCGCCTCCGCGTCGCCGAACAGCCGCGCCTTGCCGGCCATCATCCAGTGCTCGGCCGTCGCGTACTGCACGCCGTCGACGGTGAAGGGGGAGGGCCACCACTGGCTGAAGCAGCCGGCCCCCACGCCACCGCCGCGCGGCGGTCGGTGCCCCCAGAAGAACACGTACTTCACGCGCTCCCCGCCCGCAACGGCCCCCACGAGCTCCGCCACCGACCGCGGGCCGTCCGCCCCGTCACCGGCCCGCGCCGCCCCCGCGCTCGCTTCGATCTTCGACATGCACGAAGTGTGGCATGCCGGACCGACAGCCGAATCGGGCTGCCCCGGCGGGTGATCTCCCCCTACGCTTGCCCGGCACCTTGACAGGAGGGGACTTTTCGCAATGTCGAACTACCAGAACAATCCGTACGCCGGTCAGCCGCCCTACCCGCCGCAGCAGCCGCAGCAGCCCCCGGCCGGTTACGGCTACCCCGGGCCGGCCGGGCCGGGCACCCCGCCCGCCTACCCCGCGGCCCCGCCCGTGCAGCCCTACCCGATGCCCGGCTACGGCGGCGGCATGCCGCCGCAGCCCAGCAACGGCATGGGCACCGCCGGCCTGGTGCTGGGCATCATCGGCGTCGTCTTCAGCCTGACCTTCATCTTCTGGGTCCTGGGCGTCATCCTCGGCATCCTCGCGATCATCTTCGGTGCCATCGGCCGTCACAAGGCCACCAAGGGGGAGGCCACCAACAAGGGCGCGGCCACGGCCGGACTGGTGTGCGGCATCGTCGCCACGGTCCTGCTGCCGCTGCTCGGCATGCTCTTCGCGGCCAGCCTGTTCGGCCTGAGCTGACGGCCCGCCGGTGACGGGGGACGGCAGCCGACCCGGGCCGCCCCCGTCACCGAATCCGTTGCACGACCGAAAACTGCCGACGGAATCCCTTGTTGGGAGCGGAGGTCTCTGCCAGGATCGGCAAACCGATCCGGTGGAGCGGCCTGTGGGCACAGGTGCGTGAACGGCGGAGGAGTAGGCATGCGACACGGCCCGTTTCGTAACCAGGCCGCACCGTGTGTCACCCTTTCCTGTTTGCGTTCCCCGAACCCCTGGACCAGACCATGACGGCAACCGCCACCACCGGCACCAGCGGCACCGATGTGCGCCTCGCCGGCATCAGCAAGACCTACGGCGACTTCACCGCCGTGCACCCGCTCGACCTCGCCGTCCCCGCGGGCTCCTTCTTCGCCCTGCTGGGCGCCTCCGGCTGCGGCAAGACCACCACGCTGCGCATGATCGCCGGCCTGGACGAGCCCACCACCGGCACCGTCGCCCTCGGGGGACGCGACGTGACCGCCCTGCCCGCCTACAAGCGGCCCGTCAACACGGTCTTCCAGAACTACGCGCTCTTCCCGCACCTGGACATCCACGAGAACGTCGCCTTCGGCCTGCGCCGCCGCGGCGTGAAGTCCGTCAAGAAGCAGGTCGCGGAGATGCTCGACCTCGTCCAGCTCGGCGACCAGGCCCGCCGCCGCCCGCACCAGCTCTCCGGCGGCCAGCAGCAGCGCGTCGCCGTCGCCCGCGCCCTGATCAACCACCCCGACGTCCTGCTCCTCGACGAGCCCCTGGGCGCCCTCGACCTCAAGCTGCGCCGTCAGATGCAGCTGGAGCTCAAGCGCATCCAGACCGAGGTCGGCATCACCTTCATCCACGTCACCCACGACCAGGAGGAGGCCATGACCATGGCCGACACGGTCGCGGTGATGAACGCCGGCCGGGTCGAGCAGCTCGGCAGCCCCGCCGAGCTCTACGAGACCCCGCGCACCACCTTCGTCGCCAACTTCCTCGGCACTTCCAACCTCATCACCACCGACGTCCTCGACGCCTCCGGCGACGACATCGTCCTGCGCGCCGGTGATACCAAACTCGGCCTGCCCCGGGCACGATGTACAGCCGGCGCCCGGCCGGGCGAGAAGCTCCTGCTCGGCATAAGGCCGGAGAAGATCGGCCTCACCCACGCCGACGACGCCGCCGGCGTCCCCGCCGGCCGCAACGTCGTGCCCGGCCGCATCGCCCAGGCGAGCTTCACCGGTGTCTCCACCCAGTACCTCGTCGACAGCCCCGTGGGCACCGGTCTGTCCGTCTACGAGCAGAACGTCGAGCGCGACGCCCGCCTCGTCCCCGGCGCCGAGGTCGTCCTGCACTGGAACCCCGCGCACAGCTTCGGCCTGGACGCGTCCCAGAGCATCGAGGCGGGCACCGACGCGCGAGAGGCAGGTACGTGACTGTGAGCGACGCACGCGCGGCCGCCGGGCCGCACCAGACCGCGAAAGCCGCACTGCTTCGCCGCGCGGGCGGAGAAGCGAACCGAGAAGAGGGGGCGACCGCCACCGACCACCCTCCCGCACCACCCGCCGCCCCCGCCGCCGACAGCGCCCTGCACAAGGCCGTCCGCCGCAGGAAGCGCGTCCCCTTCTGGCTGCTCCTGCCGGGCATCGCCTGGCTTCTCGTCTTCTTCGCCGCCCCCCTCGTCTACCAGGCATCCACCTCCCTGCAGACCGGCTCCCTCGAAGAAGGCTTCCGCGTCACCTGGCACTTCGCCACCTACTCCGACGCCCTCGCCGAGTACTACCCGCAGTTCCTGCGCTCCGTCGCCTACGCCGCCACCGCCACCGCGCTGTGCCTGCTGCTGGGCTACCCCCTGGCGTACCTGATCGCCTTCCGCGCCGGCCGCTGGCGCAACCTGCTGATGGTGCTCGTCATTGCACCCTTCTTCACCAGCTTCCTGATCCGCACCCTCGCCTGGAAGACGATCCTCGCCGACAGCGGCCCCGTCGTGCGCGCCCTGGACTCGCTGCACGTGCTGACCGTCACCAACGCGCTCGGCGTCACCGAGGGCCACCGCGTGCTCGCCACGCCGCTGGCCGTCGTGTGCGGACTGACCTACAACTTCCTGCCGTTCATGATCCTGCCGCTCTACACCTCGCTCGAACGCATCGACAGCCGCCTGCTGGAGGCCGCCGGCGACCTGTACGCCCGGCCCCTGACCACCTTCCGCAAGGTCACCCTGCCGCTGTCCATGCCGGGCGTCGTCGCCGGCACCCTGCTCACCTTCATCCCCGCCGCCGGCGACTACATCAACGCGGAACTGCTCGGCTCCGCCGACCAGAAGATGATCGGCAACGTCATCCAGTCCCAGTTCCTGCGCGTGCTCGACTACCCGACCGCGGCCGCCCTCTCCTTCATCCTCATGGCGTCCATCCTCGCCATGGTCACGCTCTACATCCGCAAGTCCGGCACGGAGGAGGTCGTCTGATGCGCTGGCTGCGCCGCAACCTGGTCGTCATCGCGGGCCTGCTCACCCTCGCGTTCCTGATCCTGCCCAACGCCGTCGTGACGGTGTTCTCCTTCAACAAGCCCAACGGCCGCTTCAACTACGAGTGGCAGCACTTCTCCACCGACGCCTGGAGCCACCCCTGCGGCGTCGCCGACCTGTGCGGCTCCCTCTCACTGAGCCTGCAGATCGCCCTGTGGGCCACCCTGGGCGCCACCGTCCTCGGCACCCTGATCGCCTTCGCCGTCGCCCGCTACCGCTTCCGCGCCCGCGGCACCGTCGGCACGCTGATCTTCCTGCCCATGGCCATGCCCGAGGTCGTCATGGCCGCCTCGCTGGCCACCCTCTTCCTCAACATGGGCGTCAGCTTCGGCTTCTGGACCATCCTCATCGCCCACATCACCTTCTGCCTCAGCTTCGTGGTGACCGCCGTCAAGGCCCGCGTGATGAGCATGGACCCCCGCCTGGAACAGGCCGCCCAGGACCTGTACGCCACCCCGCTGCAGACGTTCCTGCGCGTCACCCTGCCGATCGCCGCCCCCGGCATCGTCGCCGGCGCGCTGCTGTCCTTCGCGCTGTCCTTCGACGACTTCATCATCACCAACTTCAACGCCGGATCGACCGTGACCTTCCCCATGTACGTCTGGGGATCCGCCCAAAGGGGCACGCCCGTTCAGATCAATGTCATCGGGACGGCGATGTTCGCCGTCGCCGTGCTGTGCGTCCTCGCCGGACAACTGGTCGGGAGACGCCGACAAAGGAGCTGAGAACCATGGCCACCGGCGCCATGACCCATGTGAAAGCACTCTCCGACGCCACCCCCCGCCCCTACTGGCTCGACGACCCCTCCCGGCCGGACCCCCTGCCGGCCCTCGTCGGCGACGAGCACTGCGACCTGCTCGTCGTCGGCGGCGGCTACAGCGGACTGTGGACCGCCCTCAATGCCAAGGAACGCGACCCCGGCCGGGACGTCGTCCTCATCGAGGGCCAGGAGGCCGGCTGGGCCGCCTCCGGCCGCAACGGCGGCTTCTGCGCCGCCTCCCTCACCCACGGCTGGGCCAACGGACACGCCCGCTGGCCCGCCGAACTGAGCACCCTCGAAGACCTCGGCCGCCGCAACCTCGACGGCATCGAGGCCGCCCTCGCCCGCCACGGCATCGACTGCGACTTCGAACGCACCGGCGAGATCGACGTCGCCACCGCCCCCCACCAGGCCCACGAACTGCGCCTCGCCGCCGACGAGGCCGCGCAGCTCGGCATCACCGGCCTCACCTTCCTCGACCGCGACGCCGTCCGCGCCGAGGTCGACTCCCCGACCTTCCTCGCCGGCCTGTGGAACCGCACCGGCGTCGCCATGCTCCACCCCGCCAAGCTCGCCTGGGGCCTCAAGCGCGCCTGCCGCAGCCTGGGCGTACGCCTCTACGAGCACACGCCCGGCACCGAACTGTCCGTACGCCGCGCCGGCGTCGCCGTGCGCACCCCCTACGGCCGCGTCTTCGCCCGCCAGGCCGCCCTCGCCACCAACGCCTTCCCCTCCCTGGTCAAGCGCCTGCGCCCGTACATCGCCCCCGTCTACGACTACGCCCTGATGACCGAGCCGCTGACCGACGGACAGCTCGCGGACATCGGCTGGCGGCGCCGCCAGGGCCTGAGCGACAGCGCCAACCACTTCCACTACTTCCGGCTCACCGCCGACAACCGCATCCTGTGGGGCGGCTACGACATCGTCTACCGCTACGGCGGCGGCGTCCGCGCCGAGTACGACCACCACCCGCCCACCTACCAGCGCCTGGCGGAGCACTTCTTCCGCTGCTTCCCGCAGCTGGAGGGCGTGCGCTTCACCCACACCTGGGGCGGGGCCATCGACACCTGCTCCCGCTTCTCCGCCTTCTTCGGCACCGCCCACCGCGGGCGCGTCGCCTACGCGCTCGGCTTCACCGGCCTCGGCGTCGGCGCCTCGCGCTTCGGCGCGGACGTCATGCTCGACCTGCTGGCGGGCAGGCGCACGGAGCGCACGGAACTGGAGATGGTCCGCAGCAGGCCCCTGCCCTTCCCGCCGGAACCGGTCCGCTCGATGGGCATCGGCATCACGCAGTGGGCGATGACCCGGGCGGACGAGAACGGCCGAAGAAACCTCTGGCTGCGCACGATGGACCGCTTAGGGCTGGGCTTCGACAGCTAGGGCCCGGCCCGCACACGGGCAATGCACATCAGCAACGTACCGGCCAGCGCCCACGCCCCGACCACGTCCAGTGGCCAGTGATACCCGCACACTACGAGCCCCACCCCAACGGCAACGTTGAGCAGGCCGACAGCCCAAAGCCACACCCGCCGGCGGCACAGGAGCAGCGCCGCGACCCCGTACGCCACGGCCGCCGTGGCCGCGTGCCCCGAGGGGAAGAACTCGTGCGGCGCACCGGCCATGGCCGGCGGCCCCACCCGCGCCACGAGGGCCTTGAACGGTACGACGAGGGCCGGTACGGCGGCCATGGCCAGTGCGCCGGCGGCCGCCGTACGCCACTGCCGCCGCCACAGAGCGAAGGCCAGGGCCACGGCCAGCACCGGCACGGCCACCGACGCATTGCCGAGGTCGGCGAGGAACCGGGCCGCGCCGGACGGTGCGTACGCCGCCCGTCCCAGCCGCTCGTCGAGCGCCCGCAGCGGCCCGTGCGCGACGACCTGCCAGGTGGTGACGGCGAGGGCGACGAGCGGGACGAGGAACACGAGCGGCGGCCCCGGAACCGGGGGGATGGTTCCGAGGCCGCCGAACCGGCCGGTGCGCCGCGCGCCCCGGGGGGTGTGGGGCGGGCGGCCGTCCGATCGGTGAGAAGCGTGCGCGAAGGCACGGCCGCGCCCGTACTGGGGAGGTACCGGCACGGCGTCGCCCGCAGTCCCCTGCGGACGGGGTGTTTCATTCATCTGCAGAAACCGTACGGCAGCTACGGACGATCCGATAGACGGATCACCCGTCCGCCACCCGCCCCGCACAGGTTCTTCACCGGCTCACAGCAGGCGCACGGCCGGCGCACAGGCGGCTCACAGACGGCCGAGCGCACCCTCGATGATGTCGAGGCCCTCGTTGAGCAGGTCCTCGCCGATGACCAGCGGCGGCAGGAAGCGCAGCACGTTGCCGTACGTGCCGCAGGTCAGCACCAGCAGGCCCTCCGCGTGGCACGCCTTGGCCAGCGCGCCGGCGGCCTCCGCGTAGGGCTCCTTGGTCGCCGGGTCCTTGACCAGCTCGATCGCGATCATGGCACCGCGGCCGCGGATGTCGCCGATGACCGGGAACTTCTCCTGCATCGCGGCGAGGCGGGTCTTCATGACCTCCTCGATGCGCTTGGCCTTGCCGTTGAGGTCCAGCTCGCGCATGGTCTCGATGGCACCGAGCGCACCGGCGCAGGCCACCGGGTTGCCGCCGTAGGTGCCGCCGAGGCCGCCCGCGTGGGCCGCATCCATGATCTCCGCGCGGCCGGTGACCGCGGCCAGCGGCAGACCGCCGGCGATGCCCTTGGCAGTGGTGATCAGGTCGGGGACGATGCCCTCGTCCTCACAGGCGAACCACTGGCCGGTGCGGCAGAAGCCGGACTGGATCTCGTCGGCGACGAAGACGATGCCGTTGTCGTTGGCGAACTTCACGATCGCCGGCAGGAAGCCCTTGGCCGGCTCGATGAAGCCGCCCTCGCCCAGGACCGGCTCGATGATGATGGCGGCGACGTTCTCCGCGCCGACCTGCTTGGTGATCTGGTCGATGGCCTGGGCGGCGGCCTCCGGGCCGCAGTTCTCCGGGCCGGTGGGCCAGCGGTAGCCGTACGCCACCGGCACGCGGTAGACCTCGGGCGCGAACGGGCCGAAGCCGTGCTTGTACGGCATGTTCTTGGCGGTGAGCGCCATCGTCAGGTTCGTGCGGCCGTGGTAGCCGTGGTCGAAGACGACGACGGCCTGGCGCTTGGTGTACGCACGGGCGATCTTGACGGCGTTCTCGACGGCCTCGGCGCCCGAGTTGAACAGGGCCGACTTCTTCGCGTGGTCGCCCGGGGTCAGCTCGGCGAGCTGCTCGCAGACCTCCACGTAACCCTCGTAGGGGGTCACCATGAAGCAGGTGTGGGTGAAGTCGGCCAGCTGCGCGGAGGCGCGGCGCACGACGGCCTCGGCGCTGGCGCCGACCGAGGTCACGGCGATGCCGGAGCCGAAGTCGATCAGACGGTTGCCGTCCACGTCCTCGATGACGCCGCCGCCGGCCCGCGCGGTGAACACCGGCAGCACGGAGCCCACGCCGCCCGCGACAGCGGCGAGACGGCGAGCCTGGAGCTCCTGCGACTTGGGGCCGGGGATCGCGGTGACGACGCGGCGCTCCTGGGGGAGGGCGGCGCCTCCGGACAGTTCGGTCATGGGAGAGCTCCAGGGGAAAGTACGGGCTTTTGGTCGCAGGCTAGGGGCGGCGGCCGGGGCGTGGCATGTTCCGTTCGGGAGAAGTGCACGCGTCCGGTTGTCCGTATCGGACATGGTGGCCCACTAGATTGGGCCGGTCGGACAGTTCACACACGCGGGCGGGCGCGAGGGCCGGCTGGGGGCGAGGGCAACGATGGACACGGAAGGCATGGGTACGGCGGGCAGCACGGACCCGGCGCCGCGAACACCGCCGCGCCGCGTCCCGCCCCAGGCGGGACCGGCCGCGCCGGTCCCGGCGCCCCCACCGGGCGCCCCGCCGTCCACAGCGGGACGCCGGGCGTCCGTCCCGCCGCCCGCCGGCCACGCGCCGGCCGACGCCGGTGGCGGCGGAGCCGTCCTGCCGCCGTACCCCGGCCGGCACCCCGATCACCGGGCTCCGGCCGACCCGGCGACGTACGCCCCTGCGGGAGAGGGCCGGCCGGCAGGCCCCGTGGCCGAAAGGCCCCTCAAGCCTGCCGACGGCCCGGCCGGTGCCCCGGGCGCATCGCCGGCCGGCCGGCCGGCCGCCAGCGTTCCGCCGTCTTCGGCGCAGGTTGCCGACCCCTGCGGCACGACCGCTCATGCCTCGTCCTTCCTGACCTGGCTGCGGGCGCCGCGGGCGGACGCCGGGCCCGGGATCTGGGCCTTCGGGCACCGGCCCAAGCCGCCGGAGGAGCCCGATCGCATTCCGAGCCGCCAGTTGCTCAGCGGGGCCGTCATCGCGTTGCTGTGCGGCTGGCTGCTGTGGTCCCTGCTGTGGAACGGCTACCTGGGCCACTACTGGATCTGGCCGCTGTTCGCGCTGACCCCCGACTCCTGGCGGCAGGGCGGCATGCTGGCCGTCTGGGTCGTCTACGCCTACTACACGCTGTGCGCCCTCGTCCTCGTCGTCGTCTTCGGGCGCCTGGGCCGCTGGGGACAGGTGTGGCACCGCTGGGTGACGCCGGCGCTGCGCCGGCTGTGGGACGACGGCGGGGAACCCGCCCCCCGGACGCCGGGCACGGCGCACGACCCCGCCGAGTGGCCGCACCTGCGCGCGGCAGGAGCGCACGCCGCCGCCGACCGGCTCGCGGCCGACGCGCGCGCCGGGGCCATGAACGACGTGGACCACGCACGCATCGAGCGCGCCTGGGAGTCGGCGCGCGCCCGGCCCGACCGGCTCGCCGCCTTCACCGACGCCGTCCTCGAACGGGGCGCCGCCGCCTGCGCCCACCCCTCCGGCGCCCGCGACCTGCCCGTGCGCACCGCGCGCCACGACCTCCTGGCCGGCCAGGTGCGCCTGGGCACCGCCGTCGACGACGAGCGCAACCCGTACCGGCACCGGGGCGCCGGCTGCGCCCTCGACGCCGGCCTGCTCGCCACCTCCCTGCTCGCCGTCGGCCCGCCCGGCTGCGGCAAGACCGAACGCCTGGTGCGGCCGGTCCTGGAATCGCTGTGCCTGCAGGCCCTGGCCGGGCGCGCCGCGGTCGTCGCCGTCGGGGCCGCCGGCGCCGCCCTGGCCCCCGACGACGCCTTCGACGTCGTCGTCCGCATCGGCCGCCCCGACTCCGCCTACGACCTCGACCTCTACGGCGGCACCGACGACCCCGACGAGGCGGCCGCCGTCCTCGCCGAGGGACTCGTCGGCGACCTGACCACCGCCCTGCCCGGCGGGGACAGCCGGCGGGCCGCCACCGCGCTCGCCCAGCTGCTGGGCCCCTTCCGGGCCGTCCACGGCCGCTTCCCGTCCGTGCCCGAGCTGCGGGAACTCCTCGACGGTTCGCCCGCTGCCCTCGGCGCCCTGCGCGAGCGCCTCGCCGCCGGCGGCCACGAGGCCCTCGGCCGCGAGCTCGACGCCCGCGAACGCCAGGCCCACCGGCCCGGCGACCCCGCCCCCGCACTCGCCGACCGGCTCGCCCTGCTCGACCGGCCGGCCTTCGCCCCCTTCTTCGACACCACCCGCCCCGGCCGCACCTTCTCCCTGCGCACCCTCGAACACCCCCTGCGCGTACGCATCGACCTGCCCGAACGCGGGCACGCCGAGGCCTCGCGCGTGCTGGCCCGGCTGATCCTCGCCCAGTTCACCGAGTGCGCCGCGGCCCGCGCCGACCGCTCGCTGTTCGCCTGCCTCGTCCTCGACGACGCCACGCACACGGTCACCCCCGAGTCCGTACGCGGGCTGCAGCGGCTGCGCTCCGCCCGCGCCGGCGCCGTACTGACCCTGCGCACCCTCGACGACGTGCCCGAGGCACTGCGCAGCGCGCTGCTGGGCTCGGTCGGCTGCCGCATGGCGTTCTCGGGCGTGACCACCTGGGACGGCGCCCGCTTCGCCGAGGTGTGGGGCAAGGAGTGGGTCGAGACCCGCGACGTCACCGACCGCCAGGTCATCGCCCACGAGCCGATCACCCGCGTCACCCACGTCGTGCGCCGCGTGATCACCGGGCGGGCCGTGACCGCCCAGTCCGTCACCGTGCGCAAGGTCGAGCGGGAACGCTGGTCGGCCTCGGAGCTCGCCCACTCGGTCCCCGCGGGCTGCGCGGTCCTCTCCGTGACCTCGGCGAAGGGGGACAGCGCACCACCGGTGCTGGTCGAGCTGTCGAACTGAACCGGCGGCGCTCCACTGAGGCAGAATCGGTCACAGCCGTTCATACACGACGGCGCTTGTCCGGCCCGGTTCCACCGAAGGTGTCATGCCTCTCACGCTCGCCTCACTCGTCCACCACTCCGCGCTGAAGCTCTCCGTTCTCGCGGGCCGGGACCGGCTGGACACGCCCGTGCGCTGGGCGCACGTCAGCGAGCTCGCCGACCCCGTGCCCTGGATGGACGGCGGCGAGCTGCTGCTCATCACGGCCATGAAGCTCGACGCCGAGGACCCCGAGGCCATGCGCCGCTACGTGCGGCGCCTGGTCGGCGCCGGCGTGGTCGGGCTCGGCTTCGCCGTCGGCGTCAACTACGACGAGGTGCCGCAGGCCCTCGTCGAAGCCGCCGAGGCCGAGGACCTGCCCCTGCTGGAGGTGCCGCGCCGCACCCCGTTCCTCGCCATCACCAAGGCCGTCTCGGCGGCCATCGCCGCCGACCAGTACCGCGCCGTCACCGCCGGCTTCGAGGCCCAGCGCGAACTGACCCGCGCCGCCCTCGCCCCCGAGGGCCCCGCCGCCCTCATCGCCCGCCTCGCCGCCCACCTCGGCGGCTGGGCCGCCCTCTACGACGCCTCCGGCGCCGTCGTCGCCGCCGCACCCGAATGGGCCGCACGCCGCGCCGCCCGGCTGGGCGCCGACGTCGACCGGCTGCGCGAGCGGCCCGCCCCCGCCAGCGCCGTCGTCGGCTCCGGCACCGACGACGAGGACGGCGACCGCGTCGAACTGCAGTCCCTCGGCTCCGGACGGCGCGCCCGCGGCGTCCTCGCCGTCGGCACCGGCGCCCCGCTCGGCACCGCCGAGCGCTACGCCGTGCACTCCGCCGTCGCCCTGCTGACCCTGACCACCGAGCGCTCCCGCGCCCTGCAGGAAGCCGAGGCCCGCCTCGGCGCCGCGGTGCTGCGCATGCTCCTCGCCGGCGAACCCGACCATGCCCGGGCCGTCGCCGGCGACCTGTACGGCACCCTGCTGGACGCGCCCTTCCGCATCCTCGTCGCCGAGGCCGCCGAGGAGAGCGCGCTCGGCGCCCTCGCCGACGCCGCGGAGACCGCCGCCGGCCGGGCGGCCGAAGCGGTGCTCGTCGTCGCCGACGGCGCGCGGGTCACCGTCCTCGCCCCCGACGGGGGAGCGGCCGTGGGGGCGTGCGAGGCATACGCGCGCGCCGCGGAGGAGCGGCGCAGCGCCGCCGGGGACGGCGCCCCTGCCGCGCCCGCCCTCGGCCTGTCCGGCCCGGCCGGACCCGCCGGCGCGGCCACCGCCCACCGGCAGGCCGAACAGGCCCTGTCCGTCGCCCGGCGCCGGGGGCGCGTCCTCGTCGAACACGAGGAGGTCGCCACCGGCTCCGTCCTGCCGCTGCTCGCCGACGACGCGGTCCGCGCCTTCGCCGACGGGCTGCTGCGGGCGCTGTACGAGCACGACGCGACCGGGCGCGGCGACCTCGTCGCCTCCCTGCGGGCGTGGCTGTCGCGCCACGGGCAGTGGGACGCGGCCGCCGCGGACCTGGGGGTGCACCGGCACACGCTGCGGTACCGGATGCGGCGGGTGGAGGAGATCCTGGGGCGGTCCCTGGACGACCCGGACGTCCGCATGGAGCTGTGGCTGGCGCTCCAGGCGACGAGCGGCCCCGGGGGCCAGGGGTAGCGCCCCCCCGCTCACCAGGTCACGGGGATCTCCGCCGCCATGATCGCCATGCGGTTCGGGTGCCAGGGCACCTCCTGCGGGGGGACCGCCAGTCGCGCGCCCGGCAGGCGCTCCAGCAGCACGCCGAACGCGATCTCCGACTGGCGGCGGACCAGGTGCGCCCCCGGGCAGTGGTGGCGGCCGTAGCCGAAGCGCAGGTGCGGGTTGGGGGAGCGGGTGGGGTCGAAGGTCTGCGGGTCGGGGAACGCGGCCGGGTCGTAGTTGGTCGCGTCCAGGGAGAGCAGGATCATCTCGCCCTGCTTCACCCGGGCCGGCCCCAGCTCGGCGTCCTCGGTGACGAAGCGGGGGATCGCGTTGCCGAGGACGACGCTGCACCGCAGCAGCTCCTCCACGCACTGCGGCATCGTCTCCGGCCGGGCGCGTACGGCGCTCATGACGTCCGGGTGCTGGAGCAGGTTGAAGGCCGCGACGCCCAGGAAGCTCGCGAAGTCCTCGTAGCCGCTGACGAACAGGACGGACACGATGTTCGACAGCTGCTCGTCCGTCAGCCCCTGGCGCGCGGCGTTGAGGTCGGCGAGGCGGTCCGCGAGGCCGCGGGGTGCGCCGGGGCGGCGGCCGGTCATGTGCTCGTGCATGTACACGCGGATCTCCTCCCAGTTGCGGGCGAGGTCCTCGTGGGTGGGGGTGACCATGGTGAGGTCCAGGTCGGCCCGTACGGCGAGCCATTCGTGGTCCTCGAAGGGCAGGCCGAGGAGCCGGCACATGCATCGGGCGGCGACCCACTCGGCGAAGTGGCGTTGGAGGTCGCCGGGGGCGCCTTCCTTCACCAGCGCGTCCAGACCTTCGTGGGTGATGCCGGCGACCCAGTCGGCGGGCAGTTCCGGCTGGTCGCGGCCGAGGGCCTTGAGCACTTCGTCGCGCAGCCCGGCCTGCTGGAGGTGGTTCATGGCGTCGAGGAGCTCGGGCGCGAGGATGGGGGCGTCCTGGGCGGGGCTGTCGGCCTCGCCGAGGACGGAGCGGGCGAAGGAGCGGTCCCGCAGCACGTGCCGGGCCAGTTCGTAGTCGGTGACCAGCCAGGCCTCCTCGCCGGAGTTGGTGCCGACGCGGGCGACGGGGCAGCGGCTGCGCAGGTCGTCGAGTTCGGGGGCGAGCCGGTCGCCGTCGGTGCTGAAGGGATAGCGCGGGAGTGCGGTCATGGGGTGCGGGTCACTTTCCTCGTATGTCACCGTATATCACCGTGTGTCACCAGCGGACGGGGAGCCGGGCGGGGGCGCGCAGCGGAGTGGACTCGTCCCAGGGGAGGGTCTCCGCCGGAACGGCCAGTTCGATGCCGGGGAGCCGCTCCAGCAGCACCTGGATCGCGATGGCGAGCTGCATGCGGGTGAGGTGGGCGCCGGTGCAGGCGTGGGGGCCGTGCCCGAACGCGACGTGCGCGTTGGGGGTCCGGGTGAGGTCCAGGCGGTCGGGGTCGGCGAACGCCTGCGGGTCCCGGTTGGCGGACGCCGGCACGGGGACGACCGCGTCGCCTTCGCGGATCCGCTGCCCGTGCAGGGTGAAGTCCTCGGTGGCGACGAGGATGTTGATGGCGTTCATCAGCGGCACGTACCGCAGCAGCTCGTCCACGGCGGTGGGGATCCGCCGGGGCTCCTCGCGCAGCATCCGCAGCTGTTCGGGGTGGGTGAGGAGGACGAGCAGGGCGTTGCTCGTGTGCTGGATGTTGGTCTTGTAGCCGGCCATGAGCATGGTGACGACGAAGCTCACGACGTCGTCCCGGCTCAGCTCGCCGCCCGGCCGGCGGCTCTCCGCCAGCAGCAGCCGGATGTAGTCCTCGCCCTCGCCCTCCTCCTCCTTGCGGGAGATGAGGTCGCCGGCGTAGTCCTGCAGCGCGTTCAGGGCCGCGAGGACCTCGTCCATCGTCAGGCCGGACGCGCCGAGGAGCGCGAGGGTGTGCGGCAGGTAGACGTCGCGGTCCTCGTACGGCAGGCCGACGGTCTCGCACAGCACGCGCAGCGGCAGCGGGTCGGCGTAGGAGGCGACGAGGTCCGCGGTCCCGTCGTCCGCTCCGGCGACCATGGCGTCGACGAGTTCCTCGGCCGTCGCCCGGATCCGGGGCTCCATGAACTCCAGCCGTTTCCGGCCGAACATCGGCAGCACGGTGCGGCGGACGCGCTCGTGGTGCTCGCCGGTCATCTCCAGGAAGGTGGGCAGGGCCGGCGGCGGGGCGTCGTCCCCCTCCCGGGGCGGCCAGGCCGACATCAGCGGCCGCACGAGCCGGCGGTCGGCGAACGCGGCGCGCACGTCCTCGTAGCGGCTGATCAGCCAGCCCGTCTCGCCGTTGGGCAGCTGGGCCTTGACGACGGGCGCCTCCGCGCGCAGGCGGGCGTAGGCGCACGGCGGTCCGGCCGTACCGGGCTCGGTCTCGGGCACCGGGATGAGGATGTCGGACTGGCTCATGCGGTCTGCTCCGATTCCGTTTCCTTGGAGGCGTGGGGGCGGGCGAGGTAACCGGAGGCGAAGAAGTACTCCAGGTACCGGTCGAGCAGTGCGGCGTCGACCGGCGGGCAGTGCAGGCCGCTGCCGGCCAGTGCTTCCTCGGCGTTACGCCGCCCCAGCACCGGGAAGGTGCCCTTGAGGTACATCTCCTTCACGGACATGTCGGCGGTGCGGCTGCGGTCCACGCACAGCGACACGAACGGCGCCGTGGCGCTCGTCGGGTTCTCGGCGACGTGCCGCACCAGCTCGCCCACCCACGCGTCGTACGGCAGCGTGCGCAGGGCCAAGCCCGCCGCGCGCATCCGCTCCAGGACGTCGGAGAGCATCGCCGGGCGGGGGTTGGTGAGGTGGTGGACGCGTCCGTCGGCCGGCCGGTGCGTGGCGATGTGCACGAGGCACTCGGCGAGGTGGTCGACGGGGACGAAGTCCATCGGCAGCTCGATGTCGGGAGCCAGCCCGGTCTCGGCGATCACCTTGAACAGCGAGCAGATGGCCGTCTCGGTGTTGCACACGCCGTGCACCCGGTCGCCCGTCACCTCGTACGGCCGGTACACCGCCACCGGCAGGCCCTGTTCGGCCGCCTGCTGCAGCACGCCCTCGGCGACCCACTTGCTCTCCGCGTAGCCCATGGTGAGCCCGTCCGCGTGGGCCAGCGGCAGGTCCTCGGGCACCTCGCGCACGCCGGCGGTGCCGAATCCGGCGACGACGGCGACGGTCGAGACGAAGTGCACCGGCACGCGGCGGGGCGCCGCGATGCGGACGACCTCCCGGGTGCCGTCGACGTTGGCCGCGCGCAACTGCTCGTACGGGTAGAGGAAGTTCACGCGGGCGCCGTTGTGCACGATCAGGTCCAGCCGGCGGGCCAGCGTCTCGGCGTGGGCGGCCGGCAGGCCCAGCCGCGGCTGGGTGAGGTCGCCGGGGAAGCACTCCACGCGCCGCCACGCGGCCTCCTCCAGGCGCAGCCCGTAGCGGGCGAGCGCGGTGCGCACCCGCTGCTCGGCGTGGGAGGGGCCGGTCGCCCGTACGGGGCAGTGGACGCGGGCGCCGGTCGAGTGCAGCAGACGGTGCAGCAGGTGGGCGCCGACGAAGCCGGAGGCGCCGGTGAGCAGGACGTCCTGCGGATCCTGCGGGCGCGGGGCCGGGCCCTCGGAGGGCGGGAGGGCGAAGCCGAGCTCGGTCTCCCGGACGAAGTCGACGACCGGTTCCGAGGCGGCCGTACCGCCCGAGCCGGTCCGGGCCTGGCGTACGGCTCCGGCGAAGCCCTCCAGCGTGGGCGCGGCCAGCAGGGCCCGGATCAGGGTGGAGCCCAGGGCGGCGTCGAGGCCGAGCAGGGCCAGGGTGCGGGTGACGGCCTCCGAGGCGAGGAGGGAGTCGCCGCCGAGGAGGAAGAAGTCGTCGTCGGGCCGGGGGCGCACCCGGAGCACCTGCTGCCACACCTCGGTCAGGACGCCGAGCAGTCCTTCGGCCCTCGGTTCGTCCGTGGCGTCCGTCCTGCGGTCGTCCCTGTGCGGCGCGGGTGCCGCGGCCTTCAGGCGGGTGCGGTCGACCTTGCCGCCGCTGGTCACCGGGAAGTGGTCGAGGGGCACCAGGCGGGGCACGGCCTGCGGGGGCAGCCACTGGGCGCAGTAGGCGCGCAGGTCGGCCAGCGGCAGGGGGCGGCCGGGCGCGGCGGCGGTCACGTAGGCGGTCAGGGCACCCGACTCGACCTCGACGACGGCTTCGCCGACCTCGGCGTGGGCCCGTAATCGGGCCTCCACCTCGTCGAGTTCGACGCGTGCGCCGCGCAGCTTGACCTGGCGGTCGAGGCGCCCGCGGTACTCCAGCAGCCCGTCGGCGGTCCGCACCACCCGGTCGCCGGTGCGGTACAGCAGCCCGCCCGGCTCCACGGCGGGCAGCGCGACGAACCGCTCGGCGGTCAGGCGCGCATCGCCGAGATAGCCCAGGGCCAGCCCGTCCCCGCCGACGTACAGCTCCCCCTCCTCGCCGGCCTCGGCCACCGAGCCGTCGGCGCGCAGGACATGGCACGTGGAGGCGCCGAACGGGCGGCCCAGGGGGACGCCCGCGGCGTCCTCGGGCAGCGGGCGCAGCACATGGGCGGTGGAGACCACGGCGTTCTCGGTCGGACCGTAGAAGTTGACCACCGTCGTGCCCGGGCAGGCCGCGAGGACGGTGTTCGCCAGGTGCGGGTCCATCGCCTCCCCGCCGGCGGAGACGAAGCGCAGCAGCGCCAGCGCCTCGGGGCGGGTCCGGGCGACGAGATGGAAGACGCTCGTCGTCAGATAGGCCACGGTCACGCCCGCCGTGTGGAAGAGCCGTTCCAGGGCGTCGGGGGAGAGCAGTTCCTCCCGGTCGGCGAGGACCAGGCAGGCGCCGGTCAGCAGGGCGCCCCAGATCTCGATCGTCGAGGCGTCCGAGGACAGGCCGTAGGCGTGCAGCACCCCGTCTCCCGGACCGGGCGGCGGCACCTCGGAGTCGGACAACACCAGGCGCACCACGCCCCGGTGGGGTATCGCCACGGGCTTGGGACGGCCGGTGGTGCCGGAGGTGAAGGCCACGTAGGCGCAGTCGGTCGCGGAGCCGGTCCGGCGCGGGGCGGCGGTGCGGGCGACGACGGGAGCGTCGACGCTGCCGACCCCGACCGACGCGCGTAGACCGCGCACACGACGCGTACCGCCCGGCAGCATGACCGCCGCGCTCAGCCCCGCGTCCTCGGCCATCGCCCGCAACCGGGCCGGCGGCAGGTCGTCGTCGAGCGGTACGTACGCGCAGCCCGCCTTGAGGATGCCCAGCAGCGCCACCAGCGCCTCCAGCGAGCGGCTGCCGCACACGCCTATCAGCTCACCCGGCCGGACACCGTGCGCGACCAGGCGCGCCGCCAAGGCGTCGGCGTGGGCGTCGAGCTGCCCGTACGTCACGACACGCTCCCCGTGCCGGGCCGCGGGCGCGTCCGGGCGGGCCGCGGCCTGCGCCTCGAACAGCTCCGGTATGAGGGCGTCGCGCGGATAGCCCGGCAGAAGCGTGGACGGGCGCGGCGAAATGCCGGTGCCGGTCATCACGCCTCCCCGGCGAAGTCCGCGGCGAACGCGGCGAAGTCGGCGCTGCGCCAGTGCTCCGGGCGCATGCGGAAGAGGATGTCGTCCTGCAACTGGGCCGAGGTCGCCGCCAGATAGTCGCGGGCCTCCTGCGGATCCAGGTACCGGTGGGCCAGGGCCTCGCGCACGGCCGGATCGATCGGGTCCTCGATCGACGTGATCGGGCCCTCGACGCTCACGTAGCGGTACGGCCGTTTCTCGTCCTGCACGCAGAGGCTGAAACGCCCGGCGTCGCGCAGGAGCCGGGCCTTGATGCTCTCCCGGTTCGTGCCGACGACGACCTCGCCGCCGGGCTCGTACCCGTACCAGAGCGGCACGACCAGCGGCCCGCGACCGCCGCCGCCCCGGGGGTCGGCAACACCGAGGACGCCGACGCGCGGTTCGGCGAGGAAGCGCTCGCGGTCGGGGCGCGGCATGGAAGGGAGCATGCGTGTTCCTGTTCTGTGACTGGCTGGAGTGGTGCTGTTGCGGTGTGGTCACCGCGCGGAACAATCTTGAGAGCGAGAAGATCAATCCCCGGCCGGTTGGCCGGTAAACGCTGGATTTAGGCGGTTTTGAGCCGCTTTTCGGGCCGCCTGGCCGGGCCCTGCGGGCGGCCGCTCCCCGGCCCCGCCCTCTCCCGTCTCCCCGGGGCTCCGCCCCCGGCCCCCCGTCCGGCGCTTGAGGACCGCCGCAGGCGCCCCTCCATTGCGGCGCACATGCCCGCACCCGCGCTCCATAGCGGACAAGCGACCGCCGCGCCCCGCGCACCTACCGTGGGGGAGCCAACATCCACACCCCCACCTGGGAAGGGCCGATTGTGACTGCTCCCCACGCGTTCTGGCTGGCCGGCCGCGAGGCCACCGGCGAGGAGACCTTCGACGTCACGAACTCCTGGGACGGTCGTCTCGTCGGCACCGTGAGCGTGCCCACCGAGGCGCAGGTCGAGGAGGCCGTCGCCGCCGCGTACGCCGTGCGCGAGGAGTTCGCCACGACGCCCGCGCACGTGCGCACCGCCGCTCTGGACCATGTCGCCAAGCGGCTGACGGAGCGCACGGAGGAGATCGCGCAGCTGATCTCGGCCGAGAACGGCAAGCCCATCAAGTGGGCGCGCGGCGAGGTCGGCCGTGCCGTCTCGGTCTTCCGCTGGGCCGCGGAGGAGGCCCGCCGGTTCAACGCCGGTGACGCCCAGCGTCTGGACACCGACCCGGGTTCGACCGGCCGCCTGGCGCTGACCCGCCGCATTCCGCGCGGCGTCGTCCTCGGCATCGCGCCGTTCAACTTCCCGCTGAACCTCAGCGCGCACAAGGTCGCCCCGGCGATCGCGGTGGGCGCCCCGATCATCCTCAAGCCGGCTCCGGCGACGCCGATCTCCTCCCTCGTCCTGGGCGAGATCCTCGCCGAGACCGACCTGCCGGCCGGTTCGTGGAGCGTGCTGCCGGTGCCGAACGACCGCATGCCCGCCCTGGTGCAGGACGAGCGTCTGCCGGTCATCTCCTTCACCGGTTCCGGCCCGGTGGGCTGGTCGATCCTGGACTCCGTGCCGCGCAAGCACGTCACCCTGGAGCTGGGCGGCAACGCCGCGGCCGTCGTCCTGGCGGACTGGTCCTCCGAGGCGGACCTGGACTGGGCGGCGCAGCGCATCGCGACCTTCTCCAACTACCAGGGCGGCCAGTCCTGCATCTCCGTGCAGCGCGTGATCGCCGACGCCTCGCTGTACGAGCGTCTGGTGCCGAAGGTCGTGGCGGCCGTCGAGGCCCAGGTGACGGGCGATCCGTCCGACGCGGCGACCGACGTGGGCCCGCTGGTCAGCGAGGACGCGGCCAAGCGCGTGGAGTCGTGGGTGGACGAGGCCGTCGCGGCGGGCGCGAAGCTGCTGGCCGGCGGCAAGCGCGAGGGCGCGACCTACGCCCCGACCGTGCTGGCCGACGTGCCGGCGGGCGTCACCCTGGCGTGCGAGGAGGTCTTCGGCCCGGTCCTGACGCTGTCCCGCGTCGAGGGCGAGGAGGCCGCGTTCGCCGCGGTCAACGACTCCCCGTACGGCCTGCAGGCGGGTGTCTTCACGCACGACCTGCAGACCGCCTTCCGTGCCCACCGGGCGCTGGAGGTCGGCGGCGTGGTGATCGGCGACGTGCCGTCGTACCGCGCGGACCAGATGGCCTACGGCGGCGCCAAGCAGTCCGGCGTCGGCCGCGAGGGCGTGCGCTACGCGATGGACGACTACACCTACGAGCGCGTCCTCGTCCTGACGGGCCTGAGCCTGTAACGGACCACCCCGACCACCGCGCCCCGGGCAACCGCTTCCGCCCGGGGCGCGGTCCCGTCTGCACGGGGACTGGTAGAGCCGGTGGGGATCGGGTAGGTACATGGGGGTACATACGGACGAGTAGTACCGGTCGGTAGTCGACCGGACACCTTCGACTCCAGCGGTGAGGTGCCTGATGACCGCACCATCCGTACGACCGGTCTCCGAGCGCGAGGCGCGCCAGGTCGCCGAGGCGGCCCGCGAGCAGGACTGGAAGAAGCCCAGCTTCGCCAAGGAGCTCTTCCTCGGCCGGTTCCGCCTCGATCTGATCCACCCGCACCCGACGCCCGCCCCGGACGACGTCCGGCGCGGCGAGGAGTTCCTGGCCAAGCTGCGCGACTTCTGCGAGACGCGCATCGACAGCGCCCGCATCGAGCGCGAGGCCCGCATCCCGGACGAGACGGTCGCCGGGCTGAAGGAGCTCGGCGCCTTCGGCATGAAGATCGACACCAAGTACGGCGGCCTCGGCCTGAACCACGTCTACTACAACAAGGCCCTCGCCCTGGTCGGCTCCGTCAGCCCCGTCGTCGGCGCGCTGCTGTCGGCCCACCAGTCGATCGGCGTACCGCAGCCGCTGAAGCTGTTCGGCACGCGGGAGCAGAAGGAGAAGTTCCTGCCGCGGTGCGCGCGCACCGACATCACCGCCTTCCTGCTCACCGAGCCGGACGTGGGCTCCGACCCGGCCCGGCTCGCCACCTCCGCCGTGCCCGACGGCGACGACTACATCCTCGACGGCGTGAAGCTGTGGACGACCAACGGCGTCGTCGCCGACCTGCTCGTCGTCATGGCCCGTGTGCCCCGCAGCGAGGGCCACAAGGGCGGCATCACCGCCTTCGTCGTCGAGGCGGCGGCCGAGGGCGTCACCGTGGAGAACCGCAACGCCTTCATGGGCCTGCGCGGCATCGAGAACGGCGTCACCCGCTTCCACCAGGTGCGGGTGCCCGCCTCCCACCGCATCGGCCCCGAGGGCGCCGGCCTGAAGATCGCGCTGACCACGCTCAACACCGGGCGGCTGTCCATCCCCGCCATGTGCGCCGCGAGCGGCAAGTGGGCGTTGAAGATCGCCCGTGAGTGGTCCTCGGCCCGTGAGCAGTGGGGCAAGCCCATCGCCAAGCACGAGGCCGTCGGCTCGAAGATCTCCTACATCGCCGCGACGACCTTCGCCCTGGAGGCGATCGTCGACCTCTCCAGCCAGATGGCCGACGAGGACCGCAACGACATCCGCATCGAGGCCGCCCTCGCCAAGCTGTACGCCAGCGAGGCGGCCTGGCTGATGATGGACGAGCTGGTGCAGATCCGCGGCGGCCGCGGCTACGAGAGCGCCGCCTCCCTGGCCGCCCGCGGCGAGCGCGCCGTCCCCGCCGAGCAGATGCTGCGCGACTCGCGCATCAACCGGATCTTCGAGGGCTCCACGGAGATCATGCACCTGCTCATCGCCCGCGAGGCCGTCGACGCCCACCTGTCGGTCGCCGGCGACCTCATCGACCCGGACAAGTCCCTGGGCGACAAGGCCCGCGCCGGCGCCCGTGCCGGCGGCTTCTACGCCCGCTGGCTGCCCAAGCTGGTCGCCGGCCCCGGGCAGCTGCCGCGGACGTACGCCGAATTCCACCCGACCGGCCACCGCGACCTCTCGCGCCACCTGCGCTACGTCGAAAGGTCCTCGCGCAAGCTGGCGCGCTCCACCTTCTACGCCATGTCCCGCTGGCAGGGCCGCATGGAGACCAAGCAGGGCTTCCTCGGCCGCATCGTCGACATCGGCGCCGAGCTGTTCGCCATGAGCGCCGCCTGCGTGCGGGCCGAGCACCTGCGCTCCCGGGGCGAGCACGGCAGCGAGGCGTACCAGCTGGCCGACGCCTTCTGCCGGCAGTCGCGCATCCGCGTCGAGGAGCTCTTCGGGCGGCTGTGGACCAACACCGACGACCTCGACCGCAAGGTCGTCTCGGGGGTCATGGGCGGGGCGTACACGTGGCTGGAGGCCGGCATCGTCGACCCCAGCGGCGAGGGCCCCTGGATCGCGGACGCCGCCCCCGGCCCGTCCAAGGCCGAGAACGTCCACCGGCCGATCCGGTGAGCCGAAGAACGCCCGATCCGATGAACCGGTGAACTCCACCGGGTCGTACTGCCGGGACGCGCTGTCGGGCCGGCCCGGCGGTACGGCCACAATGGGGGGATGACGGACTCCCTCGCTGACCCCCACCTGCGCTACTCCGCCGCCGTGCCCGGAGGCGGCCCGCGCGAGATCGTGATCCTCGGCTCGACCGGTTCCATCGGCACCCAGGCCATCGACCTGGTGCTGCGCAACCCCGAGCGGTTCACGGTCACCGCCCTGTCCGCCGCCGGCGGCCGGGTGGAGCTGCTCGCCGAGCAGGCGCACCGCCTGGGGGTCCGCACGGTCGCCGTCGCGCAGGCGGACAAGGAGAGCGCCCTGCGCGAGGCCCTGGCCGCCCGCTACGGCCGCGAGCCGCTGCCCGAGGTCCTCGCCGGCCCCGACGCGGCCACCGAGCTCGCCCGCAGCCGGTGCCACACCGTCCTCAACGGCATCACCGGCTCCATCGGCCTGGCCCCCACCCTCGCCGCCCTGGAGGCCGGCCGCACCCTGGCCCTGGCCAACAAGGAGTCGCTGATCGTCGGCGGACCCCTGGTCAAGGCCGTCGCCAAGCCCGGGCAGATCATCCCCGTCGACTCCGAGCACGCCGCCCTCTTCCAGGCCCTCCTCGGCGGCACCCGCTCCGAGGTGCGCAAGCTCGTCGTCACCGCCTCCGGCGGCCCCTTCCGCGGCCGCACCAAGGCGGAGCTGGCCTCGGTGACCTCGCAGGACGCGCTGGCCCACCCCACCTGGTCCATGGGCCCGGTCATCACGATCAACTCGGCCACCCTGGTGAACAAGGGGCTCGAGGTCATCGAGGCCCACCTGCTCTACGACATCCCCTTCGAGCGCATCGAGGTCGTCGTCCACCCCCAGTCGTACGTCCACTCGATGGTGGAATTCACCGACGGCTCCACCCTCGCCCAGGCCACCCCGCCGGACATGCGCGGCCCCATCGCCATCGGCCTCGGCTGGCCCGAGCGGGTGCCCGACGCCGCCCCCGCCTTCGACTGGTCCACGGCCTCCACCTGGGAGTTCTTCCCCCTCGACACCGAGGCCTTCCCCTCCGTCGACCTCGCCCGGCACGTCGGCACCCTCGGCGGCACCGCACCCGCCGTCTTCAACGCCGCCAACGAGGAGTGCGTCGATGCGTTCCTGAGCGGGCAGCTGCCGTTCAATGGGATCGTGGACACCGTCGCCGAGGTGGTGGCGGAACACGGCACCCCCGCCGCGGGAACCCGCCTGACCCTCTCGGACGTCCTGCAGGCGGAGACCTGGGCCCGCGCCCGGGCCCGCGAACTGGCGGCTCGTACGACCTCGGAGGCCCGCGCATGACAGCACTGATGACCGTCCTCGGGATAGTCGTCTTCGTGGTGGGCCTGCTCTTCTCCATCGCCTGGCACGAGCTGGGCCACCTGTCGACCGCGAAGATGTTCGGCATCCGGGTGCCGCAGTACATGGTCGGCTTCGGGCCGACCATGTGGTCGCGGAAGAAGGGCGAGACCGAGTACGGCATCAAGGCCGTCCCGCTCGGCGGCTACATCCGCATGATCGGCATGTTCCCGCCCGGCGAGGACGGCCGCATCAGCGCCCGCTCCACCTCCCCGTGGCGCGGCATGATCGAGGACGCCCGCTCCGCCGCCTACGAGGAGCTGCGCCCCGGCGACGAGACCCGCATGTTCTACACGCGCAAGCCGTGGAAGCGCGTGATCGTCATGTTCGCCGGGCCCTTCATGAACCTCGTCCTGGCCGTCGCGGTCTTCCTCGGCGTCATGATGACCTTCGGCGTCTCCACGCAGACCACCACCGTCTCCCAGGTCTCCGACTGCGTCGTCAAGGCCAGCAGCCCGGCCGACAAGTGCCCCACCGGCGCCAAGGACTCCCCGGCCAAGGCCGCCGGCCTGCAGCCCAAGGACCGCATCGTCGCCTTCAACGGCCACCGCGTCGGCGACTGGGGCACCCTCCAGAAGGAGATCCGCCGCACCACCGGCCCGGCGACCATCACGGTCGTGCGCGACGGCGTCGAGAAGACGCTGCACGCGGACCTGATCTCCAACCAGGTCCAGAAGTACGACGGCAAGGGCGCCCCCATCAAGGGCGAGTACGTCACCGCCGGCTTCCTCGGCTTCACGCCCGCCACCGGCGTCGTCCAGCAGTCCTTCGGACAGTCCGTCGACCGCATGGGCGACATGGTCCAGTCCGGCGTCGAATCCCTGATCGACCTGCCCGGCAAGATCCCCGACCTGTGGAACGCCGCCTTCGACGGCGGCGAGCGCAAGGCCGACTCCCCGATGGGCGTCGTGGGTGCGGCACGCGTGGGCGGTGAGGTGTTCAACCTCGACATCCCGCCGTCGCAGCAGATCGCCACCATGCTCTTCCTGGTGGCGGGCTTCAACCTCTCGCTGTTCCTGTTCAACATGCTGCCGCTGCTGCCGCTGGACGGCGGGCACATCGCGGGCGCGCTGTGGGAATCGGTACGCCGCACGGTCGCCAAGGTCTTCCGGCGCCCCGACCCGGGCCCCTTCGACGTGGCGAAGCTGATGCCGGTGGCGTACGTGGTGGCGGGCATCTTCGTGTGCTTCACGCTGCTCGTGCTGATCGCGGACGTGGTGAACCCGGTGCGGCTGACGTAGCCGGTTCGTCGTCCTCGAACGCCGGACGGGCTGCAATGCAGCCCGTCCGGCGCTTTAGGACACGGGGACGAGCCCGCCGCAGGCGCCCCCGCCAGGGGACCGGCAATGTGCTCCCACGGCACTGCTTGCCGTAACCTCGGAGGCGGAGCCCGCCGATCTCGGGACCTTGATTCATACCTTGGGGTTGCTCGCCAGATGACAGCGATTTCGCTTGGAATGCCTTCCGTTCCGACCAAGCTCGCCGACCGCAGGGTCAGCCGCAAGATCCAGGTCGGATCCGTGGCCGTCGGCGGCGACGCCCCCGTCTCGGTGCAGTCCATGACGACGACGCGCACCTCCGACATCGGCGCCACCCTGCAGCAGATCGCCGAGCTGACGGCCTCCGGCTGCCAGATCGTGCGCGTGGCCTGCCCGACCCAGGACGACGCCGACGCCCTGCCGATCATCGCCCGCAAGTCGCAGATCCCGGTGATCGCGGACATCCACTTCCAGCCGAAGTACGTCTTCGCCGCCATCGACGCCGGCTGCGCCGCCGTCCGCGTCAACCCCGGCAACATCAAGCAGTTCGACGACAAGGTCAAGGAGATCGCGAAGGCGGCCGGCGACGCGGGCGTCCCGATCCGCATCGGCGTGAACGCCGGCTCCCTCGACCGCCGCCTGCTGCAGAAGTACGGCAAGGCGACGCCGGAGGCCCTGGTGGAGTCCGCCCTGTGGGAGGCGTCGCTCTTCGAGGAGCACGGCTTCCGGGACATCAAGATCTCGGTCAAGCACAACGACCCGGTCGTGATGGTCAACGCCTACCGTCAGCTGGCCGCCCAGTGCGACTACCCCCTCCACCTGGGCGTCACCGAGGCGGGCCCGGCCTTCCAGGGCACCATCAAGTCCGCCGTCGCCTTCGGCGCCCTGCTCTCCGAGGGCATCGGCGACACCATCCGCGTCTCCCTCTCCGCCCCGCCGGCGGAGGAGATCAAGGTCGGCATCCAGATCCTGGAGTCCCTGGGCCTGCGCCAGCGCCGCCTGGAGATCGTCTCCTGCCCGTCCTGCGGCCGGGCCCAGGTGGACGTGTACAAGCTCGCCGACGAGGTCACCGCGGGTCTGGAGGGGATGGAGGTGCCGCTGCGGGTGGCCGTCATGGGCTGTGTCGTCAACGGTCCCGGCGAGGCCCGTGAGGCCGACCTCGGTGTCGCGTCCGGCAACGGCAAGGGCCAGATCTTCGTCAAGGGCGAGGTCATCAAGACCGTCCCCGAGTCGAAGATCGTGGAGACCCTCATCGAGGAGGCCATGAAGCTCGCCGAGAAGATGGAGGCCGAGGGCGTCGCCTCCGGCGAGCCCTCCGTCAGCGTCGCCGGCTGACGCATCCGCGCCCCTGCCCGCCCCGCCCGGCCTTCGCCGGGCGGGGCGGCGGTGCAAGCGGGGAGGTACAGTGCCAGGATCCACTTCCCCGGCCTGCGGCCCCGCCACGGTGAGGCAATCCGACACGTGCTGACGACGACCACCACCAAGGTCCTGGGCCCCACCGATCTGGACGCGGCCCTCGGCGTCCTCGACCGCGATCCCGTGGCCAACGCCTTCGTCGCCGCGCGCGTCCGGGTCGCCGGCCTCGACCCCTGGCGGCTCGGCGGCGAGATGTGGGGCTGGTACGCGGACGGCCGGCTGGAGTCCCTGTGCTACGCCGGCGCCAACCTGGTGCCGGTGTGCGCCGGCCCCGAGGCCGTACGCGCCTTCGCCGACCGGGCCCGGCGCACCGGCCGCCGCTGCTCCTCGATCGTGGGCCCGGCCGAGGCGACCGGCCCCCTGTGGTCCCTGCTCGAACCGCACTGGGGCCCGGCCCGCGAGGTCCGCGCCCACCAGCCGCTGATGGTCACCCGCTCCATGCCCGCGGGCCTGGCCCCCGACCCCCTGGTGCGGCGCATCCGCAAGGACGAGATGGACCTGATCCTGCCCGCTTGCGTGGCCATGTTCACCGAGGAGGTCGGCGTCTCGCCGCTCGCCGGCGACGGTGGACTGCTCTACCAGGCGCGGGTCGCCGAGCTCGTCGGCTCCGGGCGGTCCTTCGCCCGCGTCGAGGACGGGCGCGTGGTCTTCAAGGCGGAGATCGGCGCCGCCACCGACCTCGCCTGCCAGATCCAGGGCGTGTGGGTGGCCCCCGAGTACCGCGGCAGGGGCCTGTCCGTCGCCGGCATGACCGCCGTCCTGGGCTACGCGCTGCGCGAGGTCGCCCCGGTGGTCAGCCTGTACGTCAACGACTACAACACCGCCGCCCGCGCCGCCTACCGCCGCGTCGGCTTCCAAGAGGTCGGCGCGTTCATGAGCGTCCTGTTCTGATGAGGTCGCATCCGATGCGGTCGGGCCACGGGCGGACGGCCGGGTAGCCTCGCGCCATGGATGACATCACGGTCGGACCGCTCGACCTCGCCGCGCGGGTGGACGAGGCGCTGGCCGTGCAGGCCGTCGCCTTCGGGCTGACCCCCGAGGAGGTCGGGGTCCGGCGGCACATCGTGCTGCGGCACCTCACCAGCCCCGGAGCGCGCGCCCTGGGCGCCACCACGGCCGACGGGCGGCTCGTCGGCTTCGTCTACGGCATGCCCAACGACCGCAGCCACTGGTGGTCCATGGTCGTCGAGCCCTACCTGCGGGCCAACGGGCACGACCACTGGCTCGACGACTCCTTCGTCATCACCGAACTGCACGTCCACCCCGACTTCCAGAACCGCCGCATCGGGCGCACCCTCATCACCGCCATCACCTCCACGGCGGACGAGCCCCGCTCCATCCTGTCCGCCATCGACAAGGACAGCCCGGCCCGCGCCCTGTACCGCAAACTCGGCTACCGCGACCTGGCCCGGCACGTCGTCTTCCCCAGCGCCGCCAGCCCGTACGCCGTGATGGGCGCGCAACTGCCACTGCTCGCCCCGGAAAACCGGTACGCGGAGGACGCCCCGCGCCACTAGTCTCCGGGCCAACGCCGCACCTCACGCACCCGGGAGACGACCCATGGCCCCCTTGCAGCGCATGTCCACGACCCTGCTCAGGACACTGCGCGAGGACCCGGCCGACGCCGAGACCGCGAGCCACCGGCTGCTGGTCCGCGCCGGGTACGTCCGCCGCACCTCCACGGGCATGTGGGCGTGGCTGCCGCTCGGCAAGAAGGTCCTCGACAACGTCGCCCGCGTCGTGCGCGAGGAGATGGACGCCATCGGCGGCCAGGAGGTGCTGCTGCCCGCCCTGCTGCCCAAGGAGCCCTACGAGACCAGCGGGCGCTGGAAGGAGTACGGCGACGAACTCTTCCGGCTCACGGACCGCAAGGGCGCCGACCACCTCCTCGGGCCCACCCACGAGGAGATCTTCACCCTCACGGTCAAGGACCAGTGCACGTCCTACAAGGACCTGCCCGTGATCCTGTATCAGATCCAGACGAAGTACCGCGACGAGGCCCGGCCCCGCTCCGGCGTGCTGCGCGCCCGCGAGTTCCAGATGAAGGACTCCTACTCCTTCGACCTCGACGACGAGGGACTCGCCGCCTCCTACCGCCTCCACCGCACCGCGTACCAGCGCATCTTCGCCCGCCTCGGCCTGGACCACCGCATCGTCTCCGCCGTCTCCGGCGCCATGGGCGGCTCGGCGTCCGAGGAGTTCCTCGCCCCCGCCGCGGCCGGCGAGGACACCTTCGTCGACTGCCCGCACTGCGACTACGCCGCCAACACCGAGGCCGTCACCACGGTCGTCGCCCCCGGCGACCCCGCCGCCCACGCACCGGCCGAGGAACTCCCCACGCCCGGCACCCCCACCATCGACACGCTCGCCGCGCACCTGGGCGTACCCGCGTCCGCCACCCTGAAGAACCTCCTGGTCAAGGTCGACGGCGAGATCACGGCCGTCGGCGTGCCGGGCGACCGCGAGGTCGACCTCGGCAAGCTCGCCGAGCACCTGGCGCCGGCCGTCGTGGAACTCGTCACCGCCGAGGACTTCACCACCCGCCCCCACCTCGTCCGCGGCTACGTCGGCCCCCAGGGCCTGGACATCCCCTACCTCGCCGACCCCCGCATCGCCCCCGGCACCGCCTGGATCACCGGCGCCAACAAGCCCGGAACGCACGCCCGCAACGTCGTGTGCGGGCGCGACTTCACCGTCGACCGCTACGTGGACGTCGTCGTGGTCCGCCCCGGCGACCCCTGCCCCCGCTGCGGGGCCGGCCTGGAGGTCGGGCGCGCCATCGAGATCGGCCACATCTTCCAGCTCGGACGCAAGTACGCCGACGCCTTCGCCCTGGACGTCCTCGGCCCCGAGGGCAAGCCCGTCCGCGTCACCATGGGCTCCTACGGCATCGGCGTCTCCCGCGTCGTGGCCGCCCTGGCCGAACAGACCCACGACGAGGCCGGCCTGTGCTGGCCCCGCGAAATCGCCCCGGCGGACGTCCACGTCGTGGCGGCCGGCAAGGCGGCACAACTGGAGCTGGCGACGACGATCGCCGAGCGGCTGGCGGGGGAGGGGGTGCGGGTGCTCCTCGACGACCGGACGGGCATCTCGGCGGGGGTGAAGTTCGCGGACGCGGAGCTCATCGGGGTGCCGACGATCCTGGTGGTCGGCCGCCGGGCCCCCGACGGGGTGGTCGAACTCAAGGACCGCCGCACGGGGGAGCGCGAGGAACTGCCGGTGGACGAGGCGGTGGCCCGAGTACGGACCGCCGGCGCCTAGAGCCTGTCCGGCGGATCATGCAGTGCCCCGTCTGCGGGTGCGTCGTGGCTTGTCGCGCCCACGCGGCGGTAGCCGCAGATCGACACCGTCCCGCGCCCCTAGGGGGCGCCGTGGCTGGCGCAGTGCCCCATAGGGGCGCGGGGAACTGCGCGATCGGCCGGCGACGGCCCGCAGTCGCCCACGCGGCGGGACGATCCGCCGGGCACGGCCTGGCCGCCCTACAGCAAGCCCGCGAACTCCAGGAGGAGTTCGCCCTGCCGGCGGGCGCCGGCCGCAAGCTCCCGCACCCCCGCCTCCGTCGCACGGAACAGCGTCCAGCCGCGCAGGCGGTCCGCGTCCACCTCGAGGGACTCCGCCAGCTTCGCCACGCGGCGCCGGGCCGCCGCCCCCGCGCCCGGCGCGGCCAGCAGCGTGTCGAGCCGGTCGCGGACCAGCCAGGCGAGGTCGTAGGCGCGTTCGCCGGTCAGGGGGCGCGGGGCGATCGCCAGCCAGGGCATGCGCTCGCCGGAGAGCACCGTGCCCTGGTGGTACTCGCCGTGCAGCAGCACTGCCTCGTCCGGGGGGTCGGCGACCAGCGCGTCGCGGGCTTCGAGCGCCTCGTCGACGAGGGCGCGCGCGTCGGCCGCCCAGGGCGCCTCGCGCCGCTCGCGCAGGACGGCGGCCGCGGCGCCGGTGTGGTCGGTCACCGACGGGAAGGGGGCGCCGGGCGGGGCCGGCACCCACAGGCGCTGCAGGACGGCGGCGGCCTCCAGCTGGGCCTTGGGTTCGGCCAGCGAGCGCAGGCTGACGTCGGCGTGCAGCCGTTCCAGCAGCAGTGCCCCTTCCTCGGGGTCGGCGTCCAGGACGCGTACGGCGCCCAGGCCGTCCCAGTGGGCGAGTGCGGCGTGTTCGAGGGCGGTCGTTCCGCCGGACGGGGGGCTGAGCTTGAGTGCGGCGGGGGTGCCGTCGGCCTGCCGGACGAGGATCACCATGCTGGTGCGGCCGCCGGGCACCTGCACCCGTTCGGGTGTCAGGTGCCGGCGGGCGAGGGCGGCGCGGGCCCGTTCGGGGAGCTCGTCGAGCCAGCGGTGCTCGGCCGCGCCGGCCGCGGGATCGGAGCCCAGGGTGCGCACCAGCCTCTCCGGAGGTGCGAGGCGGTCGTTGCTGATGGCCATCCCTGAGCTGTCCCTTTCGTTGCTTGCCCGGCTCGCCGTCCGGCTTCCCGCAGGTCAGGACCTGTCGGGAGCGGCCCGCTCGGTGAGCCCAGGGAAGGCTACGCTGCCCCCGTCCCAGCGTGCCGCGCGCACCGCCGCCTCGCGCAGGCCGGCCGCCGCCTCGCCGCGCAGGTCGCCGGTGGCGGCCCGGACGAGGTCGGCGTAGACCGCGGTGAGCCGGCGTTCGAGTTCGGCCGCGAGCCGCAGTGCCGCGGCGCCGTCGGGCACTGCGAAGGGCAGTGCGTAGGCGGCGGCCGCGGCGACGGGTTCGGCGCCCAGGCCGCGTACGGCGCGGGTCAGCGCGTCGCGCCGGGCCCGGTGCGCCTCGTGGGCCTCGCGGGCGTCGCCGGCGCGCCCCTCCTCGACGCGGGCGCCCACGACCCCGTACCCGTACACCGCCGCGTGTTCGGCGGCCAGGGCCGCCTGGGCGGCGGTGGTCACGGCGGCGGTCATGCGGCGGCTCCGGTCAGCAGGTAGGCGTGGGTGGCGCCCGAGGCGGCCACGGAGGCCAGCAGGCGGGCGAGGCCGGGCGGGGCGGCGGCCAGGGCGGCGGTGCGGGCGTCGACCGTGCGCCGCTCGGCCTCGGCGAGGGCGGCGAGGGCCGCCTTCTCGTCCTGCGGTACGGCCGGGGGTGCGGCGGTGCCGGCCGACGGGGAGGGGCTGTTCGGGTCCGGGCCGAAGGCCGCGGCGTGGCGGGCGACTTCGGCGCGCAGCGGCCGCAGCCGTGCGACGAGCCCGGGGTGGGCGGCGAGGGTGGCGTCGTAGTGCGCCAGGAGCGCGGTGGACTGCTGCCCGGCGCGTTCTTTCAGCCGTTGCGCGGCGGCGGAATCCTCACCACCGGAGCCCGCGCCGTTCCCGGAGCACCCGGTGAGCAGCGCCGTGGCGCCCCCGCCCAGCAGGGCCACGGCGGCCCCGCCCAGTACGCTGCGTCTGCGCGGCCCGCCCGGGTCCCGCGTCGTGGTCGCAAGCGGCACGATCCTCAATCCCGCCTCGTCTCGCCGTCGGCCGGCCCTCCCGGCATGATCACCGCACGTGAGCGTACCGGCGCGCCGGGGGGCCGCCGCGGACCCGGGCACCGAATCGTCAGCCGGCTGCCGGAACAGATAGGCTTTGACCTGACACGCGACTTTCCCACAACAGCACACGCGGCCGAGGAGTCACCCGGATGAGCACCACCCAGAGCGAGCGGCTGCGCGAGCTGCTGGCCCCCCTCGTGAGCGCGCGGGAGCTGGACCTGGAAGAGATCGAGGTGACCCCGGCCGGGAAGCGGCGTGTGCTGCGCATCGTGGTGGATTCCGACGAGGGCGTCCAGCTGGACACCTGTGCGGACCTCAGCCGCGACATCTCCGCCAAGCTCGACGAGTCGGACGTCATGGGGGCCACCCCCTACGTCCTGGAGGTCACCTCTCCCGGTGCCGACCGTCCCCTGACCCACCCGCGTCACTACGTCCGTGCCACGGGCCGGTTGATCAAGGCGCAGCTGGCCGAGGGCGGTGAGCTCGTCGCGCGGATCGTCGCCGTGGACGACGAGGGACTCGATCTGGAGGTGCCGGGCGTCAAGGGCCGCAAGCCCACCGCCCGCCGCCTGGCCTTCGACGAGATCGCGAAGGCACGCGTGGAGATCGAGTTCAACCGCAAGGCCGTGGAGCAGGCCGCAGACGACGAGACCGACGAGAGCCAAGAGGAGGCGTAGCCGTGGACATCGACATGAGTGCCCTGCGGGGTCTGGTGCGAGAGAAGGAGATCTCCTTCGACCTGCTGGTCGAGGCGATCGAGTCGGCCCTCCTCATCGCCTACCACCGCACGGAGGGGAGCCGGAAGCGCGCCCGCGTGGAGCTCGACCGGGCCACCGGCCACGTGACGGTGTGGGCCAAGGAGGACCCGCAGGACCTTCCCGAGGGCGAGGAGCCCCGGGAGTTCGACGACACCCCGTCCGGTTTCGGCCGGATCGCCGCGACCACCGCGAAGCAGGTCATCCTCCAGCGTCTGCGCGACGCCGAGGACGAGATCACTTTCGGTGAGTTCGCCGGCCGTGAGGGCGATGTCGTCGCGGGCATCGTGCAGCAGGGCAAGGACCCCAAGAACGTCCTGGTCGACATCGGCAAGCTGGAGGCCATCCTGCCGGTGCAGGAGCAGGTCCCCGGCGAGGAGTACAAGCACGGCACCCGCCTGCGCACCTACGTGGTGCGGGTGGCCAAGGGCGTGCGAGGTCCGTCCGTGACGCTCTCGCGCACCCACCCCAACCTGGTGAAGAAGCTCTTCGCCATGGAGGTGCCGGAGATCGCGGACGGTTCGGTGGAGATCGCCGCCATCGCCCGCGAGGCCGGGCACCGCACCAAGATCGCCGTGCGTTCGACCCGTTCCGGGCTGAACGCCAAGGGTGCCTGCATCGGCCCGATGGGCGGCCGGGTGCGCGCGGTGATGGCCGAGCTGAACGGCGAGAAGATCGACATCGTCGACTGGTCGGACGACCCCGCCGAGCTGGTGGCCCACGCACTGTCCCCCGCACGGGTGAGCAAGGTCGAGATCGTGGATCTGGCCGCGCGCTCCGCCCGGGTGACCGTGCCCGACTACCAGCTCTCCCTCGCCATCGGCAAGGAGGGGCAGAACGCCCGGCTCGCGGCCCGGCTGACCGGCTGGCGGATCGACATCCGTCCCGACACCGAGCAGCCGGCGCAGGCCGAGGGCGCCTGATCACCCGGGGCGCCCGATCACCCGGTGGGCGCTCGGGGGTGAGGGGGAGCGCGCGAGCGCTCCTCCCAAGCGGTCCGGAACGTCCGTAAAACGACCTCGCCGGACCGCCGCAACCCCCGACCGGCGCCTTCCGGACCCGGAAAAGCGGTCGATCATGGCCGAAACGCATACGCGCACGATCAGTGCCCCGAAGGGGTGAGGTCGGCGCGGGGAGGTAGACTTAACCAGTGTCTGGCCGGACGCATGCCCGCGCATGCCCTGAGCGCACCTGTGTGGGGTGCCGGGAGCGAGCGGCCAAGAGCGAACTGCTGCGGACCGTGGTGGCCGGGGGCGCATGCGTCCCCGATCCTCGCGGTACGCTGCCCGGCCGGGGTGCATCCGTGCACCCCACACTGGTCTGTCTCGAGCTGGCGGTCCGCCGCCGGGCGTTTCCCCGGGCCTTCCGGATCCAGGGGCCGCTCGACACCGCGGAGCTGCGCCGGCACATCGAACAGACCGACCGGTAACGGCTGCACTGCCAGGCAACACCGTAAGAAGAACGGCACGGGAAACCGTGCGGTCAGGTACCTCGCGAGTTGGAAGTAGGTCGAGATTGCGATGAGCACTCGATGAGTACGCGATGAGTACGCCCATGAAGTAGCGACGGTCCGGTGGACACCCGGACCTAGAAGGAGCGAAGTGGCTAAGGTCCGGGTATACGAACTCGCCAAGGAGTTCGGAGTGGAGAGCAAGGTCGTCATGGCCAAGCTCCAAGAACTTGGTGAATTCGTCCGTTCGGCGTCCTCGACCATCGAGGCGCCGGTCGTCCGCAAACTGACTGACGCGCTGCAGGGGCCCGGCGGCAACGCCGGCAAGGCCGCTGCCAAGCCCGCGGCGCCGCGCAAGGCCGCGCCGCCGAAGCCGGGCGCCCCCACTCCGGGTGCCCAGGCCCGGCCCGCCGCCCCGGCCCCCAAGCCGGCCGCGGCGCCCGCCCCCAAGCCCGCCACCCCGAGCGCCGGCCCCGCGCCGACGCCCGGCCCGCGTCCGGGTCCCAAGCCCGGTCCGGCGGCCCCCAAGCCCGCCCCGGCCGCCCCCGCGCAGCCGGAGTTCCAGGCCCCCCAGGCGCCGGCCCCGGCC
>NZ_BAAJPZ010000020.1:0-96829 GCF_057552455.1 Streptomyces sp. PKA51 | reverse complement strand
ACCCAAACGCCGCGCCACCAAGAAGTCCGGCTCCGCCCTGACCGGCGACACCCTCGCCTCCCCCATGCAAGGCACCATCGTCAAGGTCGCCGTCGAGGACGGTCAGGTCGTCCGGGAGGGTGATCTGGTGGTGGTTCTGGAGGCGATGAAGATGGAGCAGCCGATCACGGCCCACCGGGCCGGTACGGTCAAGGACCTGGCGGCCGAGGTGGGCGCCTCGATCGCGTCCGGCGCCGCGATCTGCGAGATCAAGGACTGATCCTCTGCATTTCCTATGAGCGTGCTGTGTGTTCGACGAACGAATGTGCAGTTTGCGTAGATACGTCCGCTCTTCGGGTGAACTTTCCGGGCATATGTGTGGCGCGCCGCGCTTTGCGGCATGCACTGGACATATGCTGGCACGCCGTTTTGGCGGCCCTGGGCATCGGAACCGACGCGACTGGGAGGCCGTCATGGCGACGCTGTGCAGACCGGCCATTGCCGTTCCCGAACACGTGATCACCCGGGAACAGACGCTGGAGCTCGCACGGACGCTCCACGCCGACCATCCTCAGCTGGGGCTCGCCCTCCGGCTGATCGGCAACACCGGCGTGCAGAAACGACACCTCGTACAGCCGATCGAAGACACGCTCAAGCACCCGGGCTTCACCGTGCGCAACGCCCGCTACGAGCGCGAGGCGAAGGCCCGGGTGCCCGACGTGGTGAACAGGGCGCTGGACCACGCGGAGCTCACTCCCCGTGACATCGATTTGATCGTGTATGTGTCCTGTACAGGCTTCATGATGCCGTCGCTGACGGCATGGATGATCAATACGATGGGCTTCCGCCACGAGACCCGGCAACTTCCCATCGCCCAGCTGGGCTGCGCCGCGGGCGGCGCCGCCATCAACCGGGCGCACGACTTCTGCCAGGCCTATCCGCGGTCCAACGTGCTGATCGTGGCGTGCGAGTTCTGTTCGCTGCTCTACCAGCCCACGGACCTGGGCGTGGGCAACCTGCTCTCCAACGGCCTCTTCGGCGACGCCCTGGCGGCCGCCGTGATGCGCGGGGAGGGCGGCACGGGCGTACGGATCGTGCGCAACGGCTCGCACCTGGTGCCGGACACCGAGGAGTGGATCTCCTACGCGGTACGGGACACCGGCTTCCACTTCCTGCTGGACAAGCGGGTGCCGGGCACGATGGCGATGCTGGCGCCGGCGATGCGCGACATGGCCGAGCCCCACCAGTGGGACGTCTCCGAGCTCGACTTCTACATCGTCCACGCGGGCGGCCCGCGCATCCTCGACGACCTCGGCCGCTACCTGGGGCTGCCGCTGGAGACCTTCCGCTACAGCCGGGAGACGCTCACCGAGCGCGGCAACATCGCCAGTGCCGTCATCTTCGACGCCCTGGAGCGGCTCTTCGTGGACGGCGGGGCCCACGACGGGGCCCGCGGCATCATCGCCGGCTTCGGCCCGGGCATCACCGCGGAGATCGCACTGGGCACCTGGACGGAGAAGGGCGCCGGCGACGGCTCGGCGGAGCGGGCGTCGGCCGCCGTACGGGCGTGAGGAGGCCCACGGGGGACCGTCCGGCCCCGGGACGCGAGGAAGGGGGGCCCGGGGCCGGCACGCGCGCAGGGGGCCGGTGAACGGCCCCCTGGGGCCCTTACAGGTCGAACTCGGCCGGGTTGATGCCCAGCGCGAAGCACGCCTCGCGGACGACGGCCTGCTCGTCCTTGTCGAAGTTGCCGTCGGCGCCGCCGATCACGATGCCTATCTGGATCACCGCGCGCGCCTCGGTCGGCTTCTTGTGCACCTTGCCGATGACCTGCATGACGCTGACCTTGCCGAAGTCGAAATCGGTCGTCAGCTTCTGGCAGTAGTCGTTGAATCGGGCCTGCAGATCGTCGGCGGGGAAGTTGCGCAGGACGTCGTTGGTGGCGATCAGCGAGGCGACGCGCTGCCGCTCCGAGGCGTCGATCGAGCCGTCGGCGGCCGCCACCAGCGCGCACATCGCCATGCTCGCGTCACGGAATGCGCCGCTCTTGAGCTCGTTCTTCTTCGCCAGCAGCTGGCCCTGCATCGTCGTGGCCGAGTCCTTGAACCGGTCCCAGAGCGCCATGTGCGTCATTCTCCTTGTGCGAATAGGGGTGCACAGGGAGAACCGTCGCGGACGTTAAAGAAGTTCCCAAGGACGGGAAAGGACGGGAAAAGCGTCGTTATCCGGCCAAGCTATCCGGCCAGCGGGTCCAGGTGCATCGGCCGCACCTTCCCCTCGATCATCGCGCCCAGCCCCATCACCGCACACACGTCCGGCTTGTCCGCGATGCGCACCACCATGCCGGTGGCCTGCTCGATCATCATGTCCAGCCCCGGCAGCATCGCGCTGCCGCCCGCGAGCATCACCCCGCGCTCGGCGAGGTCGGCCACCAGGTCCGGCGGGCACTCCCGCAGCACCCGGCCGATCGCATCGATCACCGCCGTCAGCGGCGTGTGCACGGCCTCCCGTACGTGAGCGGTGTTGACCAGCACCGTACGGGACAGGCCCGTGGCCACGTCCCGGCCGCGCACCTCCGCCTCCGTACCCATCCGCGCCGGATCGAACAACGCCAGGTGCAGCGGGTGCAGCCCCTGCGACGGCAGCATCAGCTCGTGCTCGCTGCGCAGGTGCTGGATCACCGCGTAGTCGATGGCGTCCCCGCCGACCTGCACCTTCTCCGCCGCCACGATGGAGCCCAGCGACAACACCGCGATCTGCGTGGACGCGGCCCCGCACATCACGATCATCGTCGCCTCGGGCTGCTCCACCGGCAGCCCGCAGCCGACGGCCGCGGCGATCAGCGCGTCCACCAGCTCCACCCGCCGCGCCCCCAGCGCCGTGAGCACCTCCACGGCCGCCCGCTGCGCGATCGGTTCCGCATCGTGCGGCAGGCACACCGCGGCCCGCAGCATCGGCTTGCGGCGCCAGGCACGGCGGATCTTGTCGTTGACCAGAAAACGCAGCATGCGCTGCGCCATGTCGATGTCCACGACCGTGCCGCCGGAGATGGGCCGCACCACCCGGATGTGCCCCGGCGTCCGCCCGGCCATCCCGCCGGCCAGCGCGCCCACGGCGATCAGGGATCCGGTGCGGCAGTTGACCGCGGCGAGGCTCGGCTCGTCCACGACCAGGCCGCTGTCCCTGAGGTAGACGCGCGTCCTGGACGCTCCGAGGTCGACGGCCACGGTGCAGCGCGTGAGCTGTTCGAGACTGAGGGTCATCAGATCTGGTCCTGCCCTGCTCGACGCCAATGATCCAACGCCATCGTGCAAGGCGCCGCGCCGCACTGCCCGCGGAAAGGGGCCGGCTGTGTGAAGGCCGGTCGTGTGAACCGGAGGGGGACGGACACCCCCGTCGCCCGTCCCCGCCCCCGGCTCACGCAGCCGAGTCTGGCAGGGGGGTCTGACAACGGCCTAAGCTCGAAGACATGACCGACCCGGGCACCTGGCGGGTCGCCGAGGGCAGGCCCTGCAGCCACCTCGGCGAGGTCCGCGACGTGAAGCCTCGCACCCCGGAGGGGTGCGAGGAGTGCCTGCGCATCGGCAGCACGTGGGTCCACCTGCGCGAGTGCCTGGTGTGCGGCCACATAGGCTGCTGCGACAGCTCCCCCCACCAGCACGCGAGCGCCCACGCGCACACGACCCCCGGCCACGACGTGGCCCGCTCGGCGGAGCCGGGCGAGAACTGGGCCTGGTGCTACGCGGACGCGACCCTGCTCCTGCGGGACTGACGCCGCCGGATCCGCCCGCTACCAGCTGGACTTCCGCACGCCGGGCAGCAGCCCCGCGTGCGCCGCCGCCCGCAGGTTGATCCGCGACAGCCCGAACGCCCCCACGTACCCCCGCGGCCGCCCGTCCACGGCGTCCCGCTGCCGTACCCGCGTGGCGCTCGCGTCCCGCGGCTGCCGCCGCAACTCCCGCTGGGCGTCCGCCCGTGCGTCGGGCGTCGCCCTCGGGTCGCGGATCACCGCCTTGAGCAGGGCCCGCCGCGCCGCGTACCGCGCGACGACCAGCTTCCGCGCCTCGTTCTTCGCGATCTTGCTCTTCTTCGCCATCAGACCTTCCCTCCCCGCGCGCGGATGCGCGCCACCGCCGCCTCGATGCCGATGGCATCGACGGTCTTGATCCCCTTCGCGCTGAGCGTGAGCCGCACGGAGCGCCCTTCGCTCGGCAACCAGTAGCGCTTGCGCTGCACGTTGGGGTCGAAGCGGCGGCTGGTGCGCCGGTGGGAGTGGGAGACGGTGTTGCCGAACCCCGGCCTGCGGCCGGTCAGCTGGCAGTGGGCGGACATCCGCAGCACCTCCAAATGAAAATGGAAACCATTTCTGTATAGTAGCCCCCATGGCCCGCACCAACGAACTGCGCCCCGTCGTCAAGCTCAGGTCCACCGCAGGCACCGGCTACACCTACGTCACCCGCAAGAACCGCCGTAACGACCCGAATCGACTCGAACTGCGGAAGTACGACCCCGTCGTCGGCCGCCACGTCGTCTTCCGAGAGGAGCGCTGACCATGAAGCCCGGCATCCACCCCCCGTACGGACCCGTCGTCTTCCGCGACCGGGCGGCCGACTTCGCCTTCCTCACCCGCTCCACCGCGACCAGCGACAGGACGGTCGAGTGGGAGGACGGCAACATCTACCCCGTCGTCGACGTCGAGATCTCCTCGGCGAGCCACCCCTTCTACACGGGCACCGCGCGCGTCCTCGACACGGCCGGCCGCGTGGAACGCTTCGAGCGCCGCTACGGCAAGCGCCCGGCGGACGAGGGCCGTTGATGGGCGCCCGCATCAGAGCCCTGCCCGTCGTCCTCGTCGGCGGCCTGCACGCCGACGCGCGCCGCGCCGTCGTCCAGCGGCTGCTGGACACCGTTCCCGGCAGTGTCGCGTTGCACCACGACCTGTCGACGGCTGCCGCCTCCGGCGCGGTCCGCCGTACGGTCCGGGACCGCACGGGCCTGCTCGGCGAGGGCGAGGCGCCGCTGGTCAACGAGTGCGCCTGCTGCGCCCTGCGCGAGGACCTCGTCCCCGAGCTGGGCCGCCTGGCCGCCGGCGGTGGCGTCCGCCTCGCCGTCGTCGAGTTGTGGGATTCCGTCGAGCCCAGGGCGATGGCCGAGGTGGTGGCGGCCCACGCCGCTCCGGAGGCGGTGCTCACGGGCGTGTTCACGGCCGTCGACCCGGCCCTCGCGCTGCCCACCCTCGCAAACGGCGACGACCTCGCCGAGGCAGGCCTGGCGGCGGCGCCGACCGACATGCGGACGGTCGGCGACACCTTCGCCCGGCAGCTGGAGTACGTCACCGTACTGGCCCTGGCCGAGGGCGAGGAGCCGGCGGACGACGCCGACCGGGCGCTGCTGCGTCAGCTCGCCCCCGCGGCACGATGTGTTCCGGTCGAATCCATCGATCTGGCCGCGTCCGCATGCGATGGTTTCGACGTCGCGGCGGCGGCCGCCCGCAGCCACCCGGCGTGCGCGCTGCTGCCGCAGGAAGCCGACGAGGCGGGCGTGGCCACCCTCGTCTGGCGCCGGAACAGGCCGTTCCACCCGGGCCGGCTGCACGCCGCCCTGGAGGGCCTGACCTGTTCCGCCGCCCGCAGCCGCGGGCGGTTCTGGCTGGCCGACCGGCCCGACACGCTGCTGGCGTGGGACGCGGCCGGCGGCGCCCTGTGCGTCGAGAACGCCGGCCCCTTCCTGGCCGCGCTGCCGGACGCCGCCTGGGACCTCGTACCGGCCGAGCGCCGGGTGGCCGCAGCCCTCGACTGGGATCCGGAGCACGGCGACCGCGGCCAGTACTTGACGTTCACCTCGCCGGGTCTGGACCGCGAAGGGGTGGTCGAACTGCTGGAGTCGTGCGTGCTCACCGACGCCGAGTACGCGGCGGGACCGGACGGCTGGCGGCGCCTGCCCCCGGTGTTCGACGAGCTCCTCGACCCCGTCTCCTGAAGCTCCCGCGACGGCCCCTTCCGGAGCCGGATCACTCGGAGGTTCGGCTTCCGCGAAGGAGTCGTGAAGTAGTGGGAGGGACACCGTCAGTGCACGTGCATCGGCTCATGCAGAGGCACATGAACGGAGCTATGATCCGGAGGAGTTGACGTCCTCGAATCGTTGTTCTGGATGCGAGGACGGCCCCAGCAACGATCCGGGAGTCTCCAGTGGCCCAGGCGTACAACGGAATGGCCGCCTCGGACATCCAAGATGTCGTGTGGCGAAAGAGCCGCTACTCCAACTCCCAGGGTTCGTGCGTGGAGTTCGCCAAGCTGCCGGGTGGCGGGATTGCCGTGCGCAACTCCCGCCACCCGGACGGTCCGGCGCTCGTGTACACACCCGCCGAGATCGAAGCCATGGTGCTCGGCATCAAGGACGGCGAGTTCGACTACCTGATGCGCGACTAACCCCGTGATCTAGTCGCACCCGCGTGGCAGTCGGAACAGAGCCCAGACGACCTTGCCGTGGGTCGCTCCGGCGAGCGGGTGCCAGCCCCACGCGTCGCTGAACGACTCCACGAGGAACAGCCCGCGTCCGCATTCGGCACCGGTGTCGGCCTCGCCCGCGGCCGGCCCCGGTCCCGTTTCGCTCGGATCGCGCACTGCGCACACCAGCCGTGACGTCCACCGCATCAGATGCAGCCGTACCAGGGGTTCGGTCCCCCCGGCCCACCCCGGGCCGGCCATCTCCGCCATCCCGTCGAACCGGGCCATCCGGTCCGCCGGCAGGGCGTAGCGCATCGAATTGGTCACCAGCTCGGACACGACGAGCGCCACCTCGTCGAAGAGCGTCCCCAGCTCCCACTGGTCGAGCGTGGCCCGCGTGAACTGCCGGGCGCTGCCGACCGCTTCGAAACAGGGCGGGAGCGTACAGGAGGCCGAGGTGGTGTCGGTGGATGAGTCGATCGGAGGAAGCCCTCGCCATAAGGGTGAGAGCACAGTCGATCCTTCGGTACCCATCCGAGGCACTCCTGGCAATCGAGGACGTGACGTGCACGTGTGCGAGCTCCATGGTTGCCAATGCGCCCGGCGGATGCAAGGGCAGATGCACGTGCACGGGGCGGATTTGGGGGCGCACAGGGGGTTCGGTGCCAATTCTCCCTACGCCCCCCGCCGTAGAGCTCCTGCCCGTGGCCGGTCTGCGTAACCGCACCTGCACGCAACGGAGCCCGGAGATGGCAGACTTCGGCGCCGGGGGCTGCGGGGGTCGCCCCGGAAAGGCCGTAGACCGCGACCGGGAGCGGGGCCGGGCAGGACCGGCGGCCGTCCCGGCGAGAGGAAGGGTCCCAGAGATGGCCACGAGCGAGTCGAGCGGTTCCGTGGTGCGACGCATCCTGCTGGGCTCCCAGCTGAGGCGGCTGCGCGAGGCGCGCGGCATCACGCGCGAGGCGGCCGGCTACTCCATCAGGGCGTCCGAGTCGAAGATCAGCCGCATGGAGCTGGGCCGGGTGAGCTTCAAGGCACGGGACGTGGAGGACCTGCTCACGCTGTACGGGGTCGGTGACCCCGCCGAGCGCGAGGCGCTGCTGGGTCTGGCCCGGGAGGCCAACGTCGCCGGCTGGTGGCACAGCTACAGCGACGTGCTGCCGGGGTGGTTCCAGACGTACGTGGGCCTGGAGGGTGCGGCCTCCGAGATATCGATCTACGAGGTGCAGTTCGTGCACGGCCTGCTGCAGACGGAGGGCTACGCCCACGCCGTCGTCGTGCGCGGCCAGCCGGGCGCGGACGCCGCGGAGACGGAGCGGCGGGTCTCGCTGCGCATGGAGCGTCAGAAGCTGCTGTTCTCGGAGCGGGCGCCGCGTTTCCACGCCGTCCTCGACGAGGCGGCGCTGCACCGCCCGTACGGCGATGAAACGGTCATGCGCAACCAGCTGCAGCATCTCATCGACATCTCCGAGCAGCCCAATGTGACCCTGCAGGTGATGCCTTTCGCCCACGGCGGGCACGCCGGGGAGAGCGGTGCCTTCACGCTGCTGCGCTTCCCCGAGTCCGACCTGGTCGATCTCGTCTACCTGGAGCAGCTGACCAGCGCGCTCTACCTGGACAAGGCCGAGGACGTCGCCCAGTACGCGCGCGTGATGGAGCGCCTGCACGCCGACAGCCTGTCCCCGGCGCGGACGCGCGACCACATCTCCGCTCTGCTGCAACGCCTGTGACGTGACTGACACGCGCGTACGATGACGTCCGGTCAGAGGAACGAATGTCGGCACGCATGTCGGTACGAACGTCGGCACGCACAAGTACGCCCAGGCACGCACAGGCACGCACAGGTACGGCAGAGCCTCGCAGACGGGATGGCGCATGTCCTACGGATCCAGCTTCGACGCGTTAGCGGCCCAGTACATAGACGGCGAGTGGCGGGCCGGCACCGGCTCGTGGGACATCGTCGACTTCAACCCGTACGACGGTGAGAAGCTCGCCTCCATCACCGTGGCGAGCATCGCCGAGGTCGACCTGGCCTACCGGGCCGCCGAGCGCGCCCAGCCGGCCTGGGCGGCCACCAATCCGTACAAGCGCCGCCTGGTCTTCGAGCGCGCCCTGCGCCTGATCGACGACCACGAGGAGGAGCTGGCCGCCGCGATCACCGCCGAATGCGGCGGCACGGCCACGAAGGCGGCCTTCGAGCTGCACCTGGCCCGCGAGTTCCTGCGGGAGGCGATCCAGCTGGCCCTGCGGCCGGAGGGCCGCATCCTGCCCTCCCCGGACGACACCAAGGAGAACCGCCTCTACCGGCTCCCGGTGGGCGTCGTCGGGGTGATCAGCCCCTTCAACTTCCCGTTCCTGCTGTCCTTGAAGTCGGTGGCGCCCGCGCTCGCGCTGGGCAACGCGGTCGTCCTCAAGCCGCACCAGAACACCCCCGTGTGCGGCGGCACCCTGGTGGCCCGGCTGCTGGAGGACGCCGGCCTGCCCGGGGGCGTCCTCAACGTCGTCGTCACCGACATCGCCGAGATCGGTGACGCACTCATCGAACACCCGGTGCCCAAGGTCATCTCCTTCACCGGCTCCGACAAGGTCGGCCGGCACGTGGCCACCGTCGCCGCGTCCCACTTCAAGCGCACGGTCCTGGAGCTCGGCGGCAACAGCGCGCTGATCGTCCTCGACGACGCGGACGTCGACTACGCGGTGGATGCCGCCGTTTTCAGTCGCTTCATCCACCAGGGCCAGGTGTGCATGGCCGCCAACCGCATCCTCGTGGACCGTACGGTGGAGGAGGAGTTCACGCGGAAGTTCGTCGCCAAGGTGCGCACCCTGAAAGTCGGCGACCCGTGCGACCCGGCTACGCACATCGGCCCGCTCATCAACTCGGGACAGGCGGAGGCCATCACCAGTCTGGTGGAGCAGTCGGTCGCGGACGGCGCCACGGCCCTGCTGCGCGGGGTGACGGACGGCAACCTCGTCGCCCCGACGGTTCTGACCGGGCTGCCGGCCGATTCGCCCGTCCACGGGCAGGAGATCTTCGGCCCGGTCGCGGTGATCGTTCCCTTCGACGGCGAGGAGGAGGCCGTACGGATCGCCAATGCCACCCCGTACGGGCTGAGCGGCGCCGTCCACACGGGCGACGTGGAGCGGGGCGTGCGCGTGGCCATGCGCATCGAGACCGGCATGGTGCACGTGAACGACGCGACCGTGCACGACGAGCCGATCGTGCCGTTCGGGGGCGAGAAGCACTCGGGGGTGGGGCGGCTGAACGGGGAGTCGATGGTGGAGGCGTTCACCACGACGAAGTGGGTCTCGATCCAGCACGGCCGCAGCAGATTCCCGTTCTGATTCCGCGCCGGGGCACGCCGGGTGCGCGGCCGGTGCACACCGGGCGTGCGGGCCGAGACATGCCGGGCGTGCGGGCCGCATATAGGACCGCTTCCGACCTAGATCCGCCCTACTGTTGATCTGTCAGCAAGCAACAGCCGCGGTGGACGAAAGGCGACGTCACCCATGCCCACGCATGTGATCGAGAAGGACCCGGCCGACGAGCGCAGCACCCTGCTCGCCTTCCTCGACGCCCAGCGCGGCGGCCTCCGCCGGGCCGTCCTGGGCCTCACGGAGGAGCAGGCGGCCACGCGGCCCAGCGCCAGCGAGCTGTCGCTGGCCGGGCTCCTCAAGCATGTGGTCGAGACCGAGCAGTCCTGGGTGCGCCGCGCCGAGGGCCTGCCGCCGGCCGTCGCCCGCGACGAATCGAACTGGGGAGAGTCCTTCCGCCTCCTCGAGGGCGAGTCGGTCAAGGGGCTGCTGGCCCACTGGGCCGCCGTCGCGGCCGAGACCGAGCGCTACGTGCACTCGGTGCAGAGCCTGGAGGAAACGTTCGCCCTGCCCGAGGCCCCCTGGTTCCCGCCGGGCGCGCGGGTCTCCGTGCGCTGGGTGGTGCTGCACCTGATCGAGGAGATCGCCCGGCATGCCGGCCACGCGGACATCATCCGCGAGTCGCTCGACGGGAAGACCGCCTTCGAGCTGGTGGCGGCCGAGGCGGAGGGCCGGGGCGGAACCGCCTAGGCTGGTCCGGGTCAGAACCCGAGCGGCCCGAGAAGCGGCCGCGCGAAGCGGTACGAGTGCGGTACGAGAGCGGTACGAGAGATGTCGGCGATCCGGCTGCTGGTCCTGGGCTCGGTGCGGCAGCACGGCCGCGCCCACGGCTACCAGGTGCGTGGTGACCTGGAGATGTGGGGCGCCCAGGAGTGGTCCAACGCCAAGCCCGGCTCGATCTACCACGCGCTGAAGAGCATGGCCAAGCAGGGCCTGCTCGTCGCCCACGACACGGCCCCCAGCGAGGCCGGCGGCCCGCCCCGTACGGAGTACGAGCTGACGGCGGCGGGCGAGGCGGAGTACTTCTCCCTCCTGCGCACCGCCCTCGCCTCCCACGACCAGCGGGTCGACGTGCTGACCGCCTGCGTCGGCTTCCTGGTCGACCTGCCGCGCGCGGAGGCCGTCGCACTGCTGCGGCAGCGCGTGGCGGCCCTGGAGGCGTGGCGGGAGGACGTCCGCCGCCGCTGGACGCCGGAGGAGGGCGAGGACTGGCGCCACATCGCCGAGATCGGCGTCCTGTGGGAGGACATCGCCGCCGGCGGCGTCCGCTGGGCGCGCGGCCTGATCGAGCGGCTGGAGGCGGGGGCGTACGTGATGGCGGACGAGGGCGACCCCTGGGACGGCGTCGTGCGCTGAGCACGCGCCCCGGGGCGCGCACGGCGGCGCCTGGCCGGTTGCGTTCGCACGTACTGACAGTGCCGCGCAACCGATTGAGGGGTCGGTGCCCCTTCCCTACGCTCCCCGCGTGAGGATTCCCACCGAACCCATCGGCAGCATCCCCCGACCCCCCGAGCTGCTCGAAGCCATGGCAGCTCACGCCTCCGGCAGGATCGACGAAGACGATCTCGCCGCCGCCCGGGACCGCGCGGTCCGTGACACGATCCGGCGCCTGGAGGAGCTCGGCTCCCCGGTGGTCACCGACGGCGAACAGTCCAAGCCGAGCTTCGCGACCTACCCCCTGGCGGGGCTGCCCGGCCTGTCGCCCGACGGCGTGGTCATCCCCTTCGCGGACGGCCACACCCGCCGGCTCCCCGCCCTGACCTCCGGTCCCTTCCGGTACGGCGTCCGGGCCGCCGGCTACCTGCGCGCGGCCCAGGGCCACGCGACCGTACCCGTGAAGCAGGCGGTGATCGCCCCTTCGGCGCTCAGCCTGCTCTACCCGCCGAACGCCATCGACGGCTACCCCAGGGAGACATTCCTCGACGACCTGGCGAACGAGGCCGAGGCCGACGTCCGCGCCTGCCTCGACGCCGGCGCCCACGCGGTCCAGCTCGACTTCACCGAGGCCCGCCTGTCCCTGAAGCTCGACCCCTCGGGCGGCGTCCTGGACGCGTTCATCGCCCTGAACAACCGCGTCCTGGAGCGCTTCTCGGACGCCGAACGCGCCCGGATCGGCGTCCACAGCTGCCCCGGCGGCGACCAGGACTCCACCCACAGCCTGGACGTCGACTACGCGGGCCTGCTGCCCAAGCTCCTCCAGCTGCAGGCCGGAGCCTTCTACGTGCAACTGGCGAGTGAACCGGATCCGGACAAGGTGCTGAGCATCCTGGCCGATCATCTGCCGGGCGACGTACGGCTGTTCGTGGGCGTGACCGACCCGGTCGACCCGCGCGTCGAGACCCCCGAAGAGGTCCGCGACCGCGTCCTCGCGGCCGCCCGCCACATTCCGGCGGACCGCCTGGGCACCTGCGACGACTGCGGCTTCTCCCCGTTCGCCGACGACACCTCGACGTCACGGGAGACGGCCTTCGCCAAGATCCGTGCCCGCATCGAGGGCACGACCCTGGCGGAACGCGAACTGGGCCTGGCCTGAACACGCCTGCCGGCCGAAGGCCCGGGGGCCTCCGGCCGGCAGGAGCGGTGCAGCGCCCCGTCAGGGGCGCGGGGAACTGCGCGACAAGCCACCGTGCGCCCGCAGACGGGGCACCGTGGACACGCCCCAATGCCGGCTAATGCCGGCTAATGCCGGAACGCATCCTTCGCATGCTCAGCGGCCTGCTTGGCGTCCGCCTTGCTCTGCTCGGCCTTTCCGCGCGCCCGCTTGGCGTCGTTGCCCGTGAGCGACCCGGCTGCCTCCTTGGCCTTGCCCTTGGCCTTGTCGGCCAGGTTCTGCGCCTTCTTCTCGGCACTCATACGATGCCTCCAGGATTCGCGTCGGCGTCGTGGACTCCGGTTCGTCTTCCTCCCAGGAGCCACGGCAAACCCTAGGAGCGGATGGTGCGCGAGCCGAAGGCGGCGAATGTCGCCCCGAGGGGTATCGACGTGCCGACGGCGTGGTCCATGGCGTGAAGTACGCCTCGAACCGGCGAGGTGATCAGGAATTCGCCCTGGGCCGTGGACACCCGCAACAGCGGTTCACCATGGGCCACGGGTTCGCCCGGTGCCTTGTACCGAAGGACCACGATGGCTGCCTGACCCTGCCCGTTCCGGCCGGGGAGTGCCGGCATGAAGAGCGTGTCACGGCCCGCGACAATGCCGAAACGCGCCGGCACGACCGCGAGGGGCGGGGGAGGCGGAGCGGGCGGCGGAGCAGGCGGCGGAGGGACGCGCTGCGTGGTCAGGTACTTCGTCTTCGCGACCTGCTCGGCGATGAACGTCGTGACGTCGTCGGGCCATGCGCCGGCATCACCGGCCTGCGCGGCGCAGTGGTCCAGGACGTGGGGGAGGGCCGGCCGGTCGCCGGGGTCCTTGCCCAGGGCGGCACGGATCAGCGGGACGAGCCCCGCCGGCACGCCGGAGAGGTCCGGCTCGTCGTGGACGACGCGGTACGCCACGGCTGCCGCCGGCCCCGCCCCGAAGGGGCTGCGCCCGGTGGCCGCGTACACCAGCACACCGGCGAGGCAGAAGACGTCGCTCGCCGGTGTCGCCTCCCGCCCCAGCATCTGTTCCGGCGACATGAAGGCCGCGGTGCCGATGACGCCCGATTGCGTCAGATGGGAGGTGGCGTCCAGCGCCCGGGCGATACCGAAGTCGATCACGCGGGGCCCGTCGTCGGCGAGGACGACGTTGCCGGGCTTGAGGTCGCGGTGCACCACCCCGCAGGCGTGGACGGCCCCGAGCCCCTCGGCCAGCCCCGCCCCCAGCGCCGCCACGGCAGCCGCCGGCATCGGGCCGCACCGCTCGACCGCCTCCTGCAGGGAGGGGCCGGGGATGTAGGACGTCACCAGCCAGGGCGGATCGGCGTCGGTGTCCGCTTCCACGACCTGCGCCGTGTAGAAACCGTTGACCCGGCGGGCCGCCGCGACTTCCTGGGCGAACCGGCGGCGGAACACCGCGTTCTCGGCGAGCTCCGCCCGTACCAGCTTCACCGCGACCGCCCGCCCCCCGCGCGAGCGCCCCAGGAACACCCGGCCCATCCCCCCACTGCCCAAACGCGCGAGCAGACGGTACGGCCCGACCTCCCGTGGATCGGCGGGCAGCAATGGCCTCATCAGGTCGCGCCCCCGTCGTCGTGGCGGATGATGGCAACAACTCACCGGTGTGAGAAGAAGTATGGCGTGCAACCGAGCGCGGCAGGAGAGGTGAAGGCGCAATGCCCGACAAGTCCCGCGACGACGACCGCAAGGATCAGGACGTCGATCAGGACGCCGATCCGGTCAATGATCAGGACGAAGTCTTCCTCGACCGCCTCACGGAACGCCTGTCCGCGCTGCCGGCCGTGGAGGCCGTCACGCTGGGCGGCTCGCGCGCGCAGGGCACGCACACGCCCGACAGCGACTGGGACACCGCCGTCTACTACCGCGGCGCCTTCGACCCCGCCGACCTGCGCGCCCTCGGCTGGCCGGGAGAGGTGTCCGGGATCGGCGAGTGGGGCGGCGGCGTGTTCAACGGCGGGGCGTGGCTGACCGTCGAAGGACGCCGGGTGGACGTCCACTACCGCGACCTCGACGTCGTCGAGCAGGAACTCGCCGAGGCGGAGCAGGGTCGCTTCCACTGGGAGCCGCTGATGTTCCACCTGGCCGGCATCCCCAGCTACCTCGTCGTGGCCGAGCTCGCGATCAACCGCGTCCTGCACGGTACGCTCCCGCGCCCGCCGTACCCGCAGGCCCTGCGCGAGTCCGCCCCCGCCTTCTGGCGCGGCAACGCGCACCTCACCCTCGCGTACGCCCGCGCGAACCATGCCCCGCACGGCAGGCTCACCGAGGTGGCGGGCGCCCTCTCCACCGCCGCCATGCAGACGGCGCACGCGGTGCTGGCCGCGCGCGGCGAGTGGGTCACCAACGAGAAGACGCTGCTGCAGCGGGCCGGCCTGCGCGGCGTCGACCGCGTCCTGGCGAGGCTGAAGGCCGACCCGGACGCTCTGCAGGCGGCGATCACGGAGGCGGAGGCCCTCTTCGCGGCGGAGGGGAGGCAGGCCGGGGATGCAGGGCCACACCACGCATAACTCGGCGGCGAATGCACACGCCGCAGTGATCGCGCAGGGCCACACGGTGAATGTGTACGGCTCCCTGCCCGAGGGCCCGCCGCCCCCGCGCGACCCCTGGGTGGAACTGGCCGCGGAGTCGAACATCTGGCACCACGTCCAGCCCGATCGCAGCAGCGAGCCGTTACGGCAGCTGGTGGTCGACGTGGTGGCGGCGCTGGCGGATGTGCGGGAGGGGACGGACGTACCGGACGACCCCTGGGTACGGGACGAGGGCGTCGTGCACCGGTTCGCGGAATGCGTGGACGACCTGCTGGGCGGCGGCGGACTCGACCTCTATCCGGCGGAGGCGGCACTCCTCGTCCTGACCCCGTTCCTCTACCGAACGCACTACCTGCAACTGGCGGTAACGATGCGCGATGCGGCAGGCCCGTCGTTCACGGCGTTCGCTGAGAGCCACGACTTCCTCATGGCTCGGGTCAGGCAGAGCAGCGAGGAGACCGCGGGAACCCTCACCAGCTGGCTGTTCCACCGGTGGTTGGTGCAGCGGGAGGAGTTCGCGGGCCCGCAGCAGGTCCGCAGGCTCCTGGCGGACATCGGCGAGCCGGCCGATGCGATGGGCGAGGTCCTGGACGTACGTCGCGTCTGCCGCCTCCTGCACGGCCTGCGCCGCGGCGCCGACGTGTGCAACCGCGAGTTCCTCGACACCCTGCCCGCCGACGACGCCGTCCGCGTCCGCCGCGGCGGCCTGCAGCGCATCCGCGACCAGCGCCTGGTCCTCCTGCTGGCCCTCGCCTACGGCATGAGCCGCGACATCACGGCCCTCCCCCAGATCGTGGTCGAACACGTGGGCATCCCCGACCCCGTGGACGTGGACCAACTCCACCGCACCCTGTCCCGCTCCGCCTGGGGCGGCTCCCGCGACCTGCCGGTACTCCGCGCGGAGTGCCATCACGCGGCGGTGATCGAGGGCCTGCGCGAGTACGTGACGCGTACGGACGAGCTGCTGGCGGCGGTACGCCGCACGGCCCACGAACGCATCACCCACCCCTTCCCCACCCTCCCCGCCCGCCTCTCCTGCGACGAGGTCACCCCGGCCGACGACGTCGTCAAAGGTTGGGCGGGCTTCCGCCTGGACGAGCGCCGCGTCCGCGACCTCCTCCTGGGCGTCCAGCTCTACAAGGACCGCGACCTGGCCCTCCGCGAGCTCTACCAGAACGCCCTGGACGCCTGCCGCTACCGCCGAGCCCGCACCGAATACCTCGACCGGACGAGGGCGGCGACGTACGCGTACGAGGGCCGCATCTCCTTCGACCAGGCCACGGACGAGGACGGCCGCGAGTACGTCGAGTGCCACGACAACGGCATCGGCATGGGCGAATCCGAACTCCGCGGAGTCTTCTGCAAGGCGGGCTCACGTTTCGTCGACCAGCTGGACTTCAAACTGGAGCGAGCGGACTGGGCGCGGGCCGACCCGCCGGTGGAGTTCCACCCGAACAGCCGCTTCGGCATTGGCGTGCTGAGCTATTTCATGCTGGCGGACGAAATGCGGGTCCGCACGTGCCGAATGGACGCGAAGGGCGAACTGGGCCCGGTCCTGGAGGTCCGGGTCTTCGGCCCGGGCCACCTGTTCCGGATCGTGGAGGTGAAGGAACGGGGCGACGAGGCGGACGCGGGCACGCGGGTGCGGCTGTATTTGCGGGAGGGAGAGCGGGGGGCGGGCTGGTCGTGCGTCGACGTGCTGGAACGGCTGCTGGGAATTGCGGAGTTCCCGACGCGGGTACGGCACGGGGGCCGTACGGCCGAGTGGGCGCAGGGCGTCTTCCGGGCCCGTGAAGCCCCGGAGGGCGAAGCCTTCGGCATCAATGCCCACGGTGACCTGGTGGACTGGCCCGACCCGCCCGCCGGAGCCCAGGTGATCTGGTGCGAGCACGGCGGTGCCCTGCTCGTCGATGGCCTGGTCGTCCAGCCGACGGAGCGGCGCGGCGTACTGGCGACACGGGACGGCCGGCTCAGGGGATTCGTCGTCAACCTTTTCGGTCCGCTGGCTCCCGACCGGCTCTCGGCGGACAGGGCGAACGTCCTGGACGACATCTCCGGCACGCTGCAGGAGATCCTCGGCAGCGCGGCCCACGACGTGGTGCGCGCCGATGCACCACTGCCCACTTACGAGTGGATTGTTCACGTGTCGAGCACCAACGGAGCGCTCGGGGACCTGATAACGGTCGCGGCGATGAGCGCGGGCCGGACGTTCCACCTCGACGGGGTGACGTTCTCGTTGAAGCAGCAAGGGTGCTTCCCCGCCGACCTGTCGATTGTCGCCGAGACGCTCATGGACCGGGAGTCACGGTTCTGGGTGACCGGCTATCCACCTGACGTCATCGTGTTGTGGCGACTGCTGGCTCACCGGGCCGAAGCCGTCCTCGAAGAACTCGCCGCGGTGTGCCCGGAGCTCGCCGAGGTCGGCGAGGTCCGACTGGCCTTGCCGTCCGATATGGAAGTCCTGGCCACGGAGGCCGACAGGCATGTTCTGTGGTCTTGGCGCCGCGTCGCCATCACCGGAACCCACATGGCACGGCTCGCCACGGCGACCGGCGCATCACCCGAGGAGGTCCTGGAGCGGGTATTCGCCCTCGGTATCCACGAACGGAATCCTGACGTGGTTGCGGCTGTGGCCTCCGGCGGCGGTCCGGCCCTCACGGTCCTGTTCAACCGCACGGGAAGCCGCGTGGGGCCGGGATACGAGGTGACGGTTGAGCGGGTGATGGATGCGGTCAGCGCGCTCCGGGTGAGCGCGGAGGATGTTGTCGCGGCGTGGCGCTGCGTGGGTGCACACGTTCCGGACGACGTTCTGATGCTGTACAGGGAAGCCGTCGACCATCCTCTGTTCTCTCGCGAAACCGAGGAGAGAATGGGCTACCTGCCTTACACCGGCCCGGTCCCACCCGGGCAGATCGCAGCTGCTTCCGTGACCCTGGGGATCAGCGTTTCCGAAGTCTGTGATCGTTTCCGGCGCTACGGGTTTCAGGTCGATCCCGGTTTTCTGCCCGATCGGCCCGAAGAGGATCTGCTGCGGTTTCTCGGCGAGGGGCCGGCGGGCGGGCCGTGGCTGGACCGCTCGGAAGAGGTGCCGCCCGGCCATGTGATTGCCGTGGCCCGTGACCTCGGAATGGAGCTCTCCATCGTCTGTGAGCGGCTGGCCGGGCTGGGATTCAAGGCCCCGTCCTGCTTCCCGGTGGACGTTCGCCCCGACGACTTGAACCTGCTCTACGACGACATGAACAGGGACGATCCCTTCCTGCGCCCTGGCAGGCCCATCCGATACGCACATCTCTTCCGGGTGGGTCCGGCCGGGGTGCGAAGGGCCATCGAAAGGCTGGAGGAGTACGGGTTCGACATCCCCCTGGCGATTCCGCGTCGGCTCACGGTCCTGGACAGGGTCCTGCTCTTCAACGAGGACTTCTGGGGTGGCCTGACCACTGAGGACGTCATGCCCTTTGCACGCGTCCTGCTGATGTCGCGTGCCATCGCGACCGCTCCGGAAGAGCTGGTGCGGCTACTGGACCACTACGGGGTGGAGCTCTCGTGCCGGCGGATGCCGGACGGCATGTCGCGGGAAGCCGCCAGTGAGCTGATCGACGGAAAGGACCTGGTGGACCTCAACGACGCCGCCCCCCGCGCTCCGCTCGCCCGTCTGATCGAGGACTCCCGCCGCATCGGCGCCACCGTCGTCCAGACATGGCACTGGTACCGGGCCCTCGGCCTGCCCGTGATCGACCTCCCCGCCGCCCTCCGCGAAGCGATCCCGCGGATCCCGCGCGCATCCTGACCCCCGCGCGGACGCGCACCCGCACCGTGCCCCCGCGCGACGCGCATGCGCCCCCGCGCCTGGGCATAGAAGGGAGCGGGGGACGAGGAGTCGAGGAGCGGAGGATCGCCGGCCATGAACTGCCCCAACTGTGGGAGCGACAACATCACCGTCTTCCCGCAGGAAGACGGGTCGTCCGCGTACTGCGAGTGCGCGGACTGTGGTGTGTCCTTCACCGACAACCCCTGAAATTTCTCGCCGGCTCTCGTCACACTCGTGCGTCGCCATCCGTCAAAGCAGTGAGAGCAACGTGATGACGCTGAGACGCCCGAAGGGGAGATGGCGATGACGACGATGACGACGACGGCTGCGCGTTCGATCACTGCCGAGGTGCAGGTGGGTCCGCGGATGTCCGATCCGGTGGAGCTCGTGCCCGAGCTCGCGGAGGTGTCCGCGGCCCTGTTCAAGGCCACCGGCAACCACTCGGTGCCGCGGAGCACGATCAGCCTGGTGCAGCTGCGCGCCGGGCAGATCGTCGCCAACACGTACCTGACCGTTCTGCACACGGGGTTCCTGCGCAAGATGGGGGAGTCCGAGGAGCGCATCACCTCGGTCGCCTCCTGGCAGGACTCTCCGTACTTCACCGCGCCGGAGCGCGCCGCGCTGGCCCTGGTGGAGGCGGTGCTGCAGCCCTCGGCGCAGGGGGAGCGGGTGTCCGACGAGCTCTACGCCGCGGTGGCCGAGCACTACGACGAGAAGGCCCTGGCCACGCTGATGATTGCGATCGGCCAGGTGAACTTCTTCATTCCGATCGCGCTCATAGCCAAGCCGGTGCCGGGCCGTTCGTTCAACGAGCCCTGGAGCTAGGCTCCCGGGCATGAACATGCCCACCCTTCGCCCCGCCACCCGCACCGATCTACCGGCCGTCCTGGCGTTGCTCGCCGACGAGGACACGGTGACTGACCCGGCGACGATCAGGGTCACGGAGGAGTACGAGCGCGCGTTCGCGGCGATCGACGCGGACCCGCGCAACGAAATGCTCGTCCTCGTCGATCCCGACGACGATGCGGTGCTGGGGTGCCTGCAGGCGACGTACATCCCGGGCCTGGGCAAGGGCGGGGCCGAGCGGGCACTGATCGAGGCGGTACGCATCCGGGCGGACCGGCGCGGTGGCGGCCTGGGCCGGATCCTGATGGAGCTGGCGACCGAGCGCGCCCGGGCCCGGGGGTGCGCACTGGTCCAGCTGACGAGCAACAAACGACGGGAGGACGCACACCGCTTCTACTCCACCCTGGGCTTCACCCCCACCCACGAGGGCTTCAAACTCCCCCTCTAGGCCGTGTCCGGCGGATCTTCGTCACGCGCCACCACGGCGCCCCGCAGGGGCGCGGGGAACTGCGCGACAAGCCACGACGGCGCCGCACCAACCCACGCAGGGTCCGCCCCCAGGGGCGCGGGGAACTGCGCGCCAAGCCACGACGCACCCGCAGACGGGGTGCCGTGCCTCGCCCGGGCCACGGGGTAGTACGTCGACTGCAGACCGTCGGTGGCCGATCGCGCAGTTCCCCGCGCCCCTACGGGGCGCCGCCTGACCCACCGACCAGGCCCCAGCCCACCCCAAGGGGCGCGGGGAACTGCGCGACAAGCCAGGACGGCGCCGCACCAACCCACGCAGGGCCCACCCCCAAAGGGGCGCGGGGAACTGCGCGAGAACCCGGAACCCTCAAGCCAGCCAGTCGGCATAGCGCGTGGGCGCAATGCGGGCACCGGCGTCCCCCGACACCGTGAGGACGTCCCCCTCAACGGCCGCAAACAACCCCGCACCGTCATCGGTGACGACGGTGCGCCCGTCGCCCTTGGCGGCCACCGTGCGGCGACCGAGTTCGTCGAGGGGGTACACGTCCGGCCCTGCGATGTTGAGGACGCCGTTCAAGGGCCTGCCCGAGGCGACCTCGGCCACCACCGCGGCGACGTCCGCAGCAGCGATCGGCTGCACAAGAGTGCGCGGCAAGCGCACCGTGCCGTCGTCCGCGGTCATGGCCATCGTCGCCTCCATGAATTCCATGAATTGCGTGGCGCGGACGATCGAGTAAGGGATCGGCCCGGCCTTCAAAACGTCCTCCTGGAGGACCTTGGCGCGGTAGTAGTCCAGGCCGGGCACACGGTCGGCGCCGACGATCGAGAGGATGACGAAGTGCCGGACCCCGCCCTTCGCGCTCGCGGCGAGAAGGTTGTCCATCGAGGTCCGGAAGAAGGAAAGGGAGGCGTTGTCGAAGGTCGGCGAGTTTGTCAGGTTGACGACGACGTCGGCGCCGGTGACGGCTGCTTCCACCCCGTCGCCGCTGACGACGTCCACGCCGGTGGACAGCGCGTGCGGTACGGCTCGGTGCCCGGCCGCGTTGAGGTTCTCGACGACCCGGGATCCGATGAGCCCGGTCCCGCCGATGACTGCGAACTCCATGGGCCGGCCTTCCTTCGGTCGGATGGTCATGCGGATCCCATCCTCGATGGTGTGGCCGTCCCGTCCAGTCCGCGACGCAGCGGCCGATCAGGTGGCGTTCTCAGACCAGCACGTCGGCCAGGCGGTCGATCTGATCGGCATCGGGCGACCAGCAGTAGAGCATGACCTCGTCGGCGCCGATGGCGACGAAGTCGTCGACCGCCTTGCGAATCGTCTCCGGCGTGGTGAGGAGTCCGTTGGCCACGTGGTCGGCGCGGCCGCTGAAGTCGTAGTACGCACGGATGTTGCGCCGGGCCTGCTCGACCGTGCCGGCCGGTCCGAGGGCGACATTGGCCTGGGCGACGAGCCGCGGCCGGCCGGGACGGTCGTGCTTCGTCCAGACGGCCTCGACGTCGCGGAACAGGCCGGCCATGAACTGCGGCGGCAGCGCGGCACCGAGGAATCCGTCGCCGAACCGGCCGACCCGCTCGATCGCCGCCGGGGCGAAGCCGCCGAAGAGCACTTCCGGCCCGCCGGGCGTCGCGGGCGCGGGGCCGATGGGGCCGACGCCTTCGCCGTACGCCTCGCCGCGCCACGCCCGCCGGAGCAGGGGCATCTGCTCGTCGAGGCGGCGGCCCCGGCGTCGGATGTCGATGCCTGCGGCCAGGCAGTCGTCCTCGCGACCGCCGATGCCGATGCCGAGCGTGAACCGGCCGCCCGAGATGCGGTCGAGGGTGGCCGTCTGCTTGGCGAGCATCGCCGTGTTGTGGACGGGCGCGATCAGCACCTCGGTCTGGAGGCGGATGCGCGACGTGGCGCCGGCGAGGGCCGCAAGGGTGACGAGGGGCTCGGGGTTGTCGAAGACGAGCCGGTCGAGCAGGCCGAGGGTGCTGAACGGCCCGGCATCGGCACGTCGGGCCCAGGTCAGCAGCAGGGCGGGGTCGTCGATGGGGAGGCCGAGGCCGATCTTCATGGGGAAATCCTCCGGAGGGCATGCCGAATTCGGGTGCCGCCCCTCCGTGGCTCCGCGCTGCTGTGCGCGGGCTTGCTCCCGTTCTGCGGCTGTGTTCCAGAGAGCGTGATCTTTAGAGTGCGGCGAAATTACCACGAGCGGCATGCCGCCGCCATCGCGTTAATGCCGCGCGTAGTCCTCCAGTGGCTCCCACGCCTTCTTCGCCATGTTGTACGTGTACTGCGGCCGCGACTTCACCGCACTCGTGCGGAACGGCCGGCCGTTGTCGTCGATCCGTAGCGTCCCGCGCCTCGCGCCGCTGCTCCATTCCAGGTCCAGGTACCAGGCGACGGCCCGTGTGTCCGTGTGGGCGACCACGTCAAGGACCTCGGGGTCGGAGGCCGAGACCCGGAAGGGGAAGCGGGCCGCCGGGAGTTCGACGTCGTTCTGGACTCCCGCCTTCGGTCGGGCGGCCGGGCGGTCCGTGTCGAGGTCGATGTCGAAGGTCCGCGGTGTCAGTCCGCTGCCGCATCCTTCGCCCATGGAGTAGCCGGTCCATTCCAGGGGATCCGTGTGGTCGACGACGTGGACGCTCAGTCCGTGCAGGACGACGGCTTCGCGTCCCTTCCCCTGGACGGTCACCTGGATCTGCATGCGTCCGCCCGCTACTGCGCGCATGCCGGTGACCCAGCGGCGGGCGTCGGTTCCTTCCGGGGGCGCCGGTACTTCGCGGGGGGTGCGCCCCGACACGTACATCGAGCCGCACCGGTCCTCCAGCGAGTACGCGCGGATGTCCGCCGCCAGCGGGGGCGGGCCCGGGGTGGTGGGGAGGGGGGAGGGGCCGGCCGGGTCCCACTGGGGGAACGGCAGCCCGGGGGAGCGGGAGATGTTCGTGTCCGGGGCCGAGCCCCGGTCGGGTTCCACGTTCCATGGGTTCGGACTGCCGCTCCCGGAAGCGGATCCGGCGGCGGCGCGAGGCGTTGCGCCCGTGCCGTGGTCGGCGGAGAAGTAGCTGCCGGCGAAGGCGGTCCCGACCGTCGCGACGCCGATCGCCATCGCGGCTATCAACGCCATACGGACGCGGCGTTGGCCGGATCCCACCGCCGCCACGGGAGCCACGGGCTCCGGCTCCGGATCCGCCTCCGCCGGAGGCTCCGGCGCCGGCGCCTTGCGCGCCGCCTCGCGTTCCGCGTCGGCGAGGATCCACAGCCGGTGGAGTTCGACCAGCTGTTCCCGCTCGGCCCCGCACGCTCGCGCGAACCGTTCCACCGCCGCGTACTCGGCCGGCACGGCCGCCCCGTTGCAGTACCGGTGCAGCGTCGACGTGCTCATGTGCAGCCGTTTCGCCAGGGCCGCGTAGCTCAGGCCCGCCCGGTCCTTCAGTTCGCTGAGCGCTCGCGCCAGCGCTTCCGTTCGTCCGGTCACCGCCCGGCAACCCCCTCGTACGACGTCGACCGTTCCGGTCCCGTGTTCCAAGGGCCGGAATTCCCCCAGGTCAGCCTAGGTGGAAGCGTTCGAATGTCCCGTAAGACACGGCAGGTGTTGAAGCCGGAATCGGTCATCTCGAAAGCTGAGTGCACTGCGCATCCACCTCAGGAGGAGCACTCATGCGTATCCGTACGTCCGCTGCCGTCACTGCCCTCGCCGCCGCGCTTCTCGCGGGCGCCATGACCACCTCGCAGGCCCGGGCGGCCGCGCCCGTTCCGCAGACGCGGCACGGCGCGGTCACTGCCACGTGCGACCTGAAGGACCTGTCTTTCACGGTCCGGAACGTCAGCCGTCCGATCAACCATGCGCTGCTGGTCGCCACCAACACCGGTTCGGCGCCCTGCAATGCCGTGCGCGCGCCGTTCGTCGGCTTCGACGACAACCAGTACGTCATCGGCTCCCTCGAAGCGTCCGCACCGCAGGCAGCCGTCACCCTGCGGCCGGGGCAGTCCGCCTACGCGGGCATCAAGACGTCCGCGGCGGACGACAGCGCCAGGTGGGGCTACTTCGCCGGGACCGCCCGCATCGGCCTGGACGCCGGCGACGGGGAGAGCGCGGGCACCGTCACCGTCCGCCTCCCGCAGAAGACGTGGATCGACGACACCGCCTGGGTCACCTACTGGCAGACGGATGCGGAGAGCGCCCTGTCCTGGTGACCGGCGCCCGGCCCCGGGCCATCGGTGGCCGATCGCGCCCACCTGGCGCTAGCCGCAGAGCGACTCTGCCCCGCGCCCCTATGGGGCGGCCGGTGGCGCGCCTTCGTTGTGCGGCGGTGCGCGACGAGCCACGGCGTGCCTGCAGGCGGGGTGCTCGGGGGTGGCGTGTTCGGCTGCGGGCCGTTGGTGGCTGATCGCGCAGTTCCCCGCGCCCCTATGGGGCGCTCCGTTGGGGCCCGGTGGGCCACTTTTGTCGTGCGGCGGTGCGGTGCCCCGTCAGGGGCGCGGGGAACTGCGCGACAAGCCACGGCGTGCCCGCAGGCGGGGTGCCGGGCTAGGCCCGCGTGAGCGACGTGACGAACCGGTCCCGCCCCGCCCGGCTCGCCGCCCTCGCGGCGGCGGCCAGGGCGGCGACGTCCACGGTGGCCGGTTCCTTCGGCGGACGGCCGTGACAGGCCCGGCACAGGCCGCCCGCCAGCGCCTCCGGCCGCCCGGGCGTCCCGCACCCCGTGCACTCCAGCAGCCGTACGACGGCCGCCGCCGGTGCCGGCGGTACGGGCGGCAGCTTGCCCCGCAACCGGGTACGGGCCAGGGCCCCCGGCGCGTGCACCACCGCCGGTAGCCCGGCGGTCAGCGCCCGTACCAGTGCCTCCCGCGTGGCCCCTCTCGCCAGCCACAGCGCCGCCAGCGGCGCCAGGGTGACGCACTCCGCGTGCGAGAGGCCCATCCGGCTGTCGGCCCGCCCGACGGCGGCCAGCGCCTCGTACGCCTCCCGCTCGTCGGCCGGTGCGGCCGCCTGCGCCTTCGGCTCGGGCGGCGCGTCAACCTTCAGGTACGCGCTCCACCACGCGTCGTCGCGCGCGGTACGCGAGAAGTACGTACGCCACACCCACTGCGTACGCCCCTCGCCCACGGTCTCGCGCACGCGCCGCAGGTGACCGGCCTCGGAGAGGTTCTCCAGGGCCCTGCGGACGGCCTGCTGGCCGTAGGGCAATGCCCTGGCCAGCGTCTTGATGTCCATCGCGGCCCCGTCGGGGAGCCGGTCCACGTACGTGGCGATGTACGCCTCGCGGACGGGAAGGTGCGCGAACATCTCCCGCGCACGGGGCGCCTGCTCCGGCGCCGACTGCTTGCCGTAGCCGGCTGCGGCCATGGGAGGGGCAGGGATAGTCTTGGCTTCAGCCACGGGATCGCCCTTATCGATCTTGGTGGTCAGACCCCCGTTTCGGTGTTGGCGCACCGGCGGGGGTTGCTTGTTGCTGCGCACGCTACAGGGCGAGTGCGGGGCGTGGCGACCCGCTTGCGCAAAGTCATGTGCGTGTGCTGGGGCGGCACTTGGGAGGGTGGGTGGGTTTCAACCCACCGCCCATTCCTTATGGGGTCGCTCGACTCCCGACGCCCGAAGCTCGGCCGTGAACCGGGCCCAGCTCGCGGGCGCGATCCGTATTCGGGAGGACCCGAGCTTCGAGTCCCGGACTAGCACCTTGCCGTGGGGCATGGCCACTTCAACGCATTGCCCGCCGTCGTCATTGCTGTGACTGGACTTGAACCATCTCATAGCTCTTGCAACACCTTTTCGATGAATGACACAGCTTCCTCGGCGCTCAGTGCCTCGGCGCGGATCAGCCCGTAGCGGTGGTTGAAGTCGCTGACAATGCCCGCGTCGGAATGCAGCGCGCTGATGTTCTGCCCCTCCACATAGGCGAGGAGCCGATGGGTGGGTGTCACCAGCAAGGTGAACGGTCCGGAGAGGCTGGTCGGGGTCTGCCTGTCCGCAGGCAGAATCTGCAACCAGACATTGCGCAGTTGGCTGACTTCCTGCAGGTGTTCCAACTGTGCCTTCATGACGGCCGGGCCTCCTACGTTCGTCCGGAGTGCCGCCTCGTAGATCACGTAGTGGAATGGGGCAAGCGGCTTGCGCCGGAGCTTCGCCTGTCGCTGCAGACGCTGAGCTACGCGTTGTTCCACGAGCTCTTCGTCCACCGGCGGCCAAGCGCCGCGGCCCATGAGGGTGCGAGCGTAGTCCTCTGTCTGCAGCAACCCGGGGACGTACAAGGTCTCGTAAGACGAGACCGAAAGCGCCTCGGCCTCCGCGGCGAAGAATTCACGGTACTGAGGCGCATGACGGCTCGGCTCCAGGTACTCATGCGCCGCCACCACCAACCCCCGCGCCCCGCACAGGTCGTCCGTCACCTGCAGCAGGTGGAGGTTCGCCCGGCGTCGACCCTGTTCGACCGACTTGATGAACTCGACGCTGAATCCCGCCTCTTCGGCCAGCTGCTCCCGGCTGACGCCGGCGAGCGTGCGCCACAGCTTCATCTGGTGGCCGCAGTATCGCCAAGCAATTGGCGGTTCGGGGTTTCCGTTCCTCACCGTGCTGCCCTCCCCGGGTCCCATGCGTACGCACGCGATCCGTACCAACGTCGGTACTCCCGTCCGACGATTCCAGGCCAGGAGGGTTTGAGCCGCGTAGTTGCGAAAACAGACCCCCATCCGAGGACCTCTCATGCCCACCCTCGTCTCCGTAGACGCACCCGCCCAGTACGTCTGGTGGCGCCTGCCGCGGCACGCTCGTAGTGCCGCGCGGGCGAGTGCCCTTCTCCGGGAGCGGGCCCGGCTGTGGCAGCTGCCGGCCGGGACCGCCGAGACCGCTGTCCTGCTGCTCAGTGAGCTGGTCGCCAACGCGTGCCGGCACGCACGCGTGTCGCCCGGCAGGCAGGTCCACGCGTTGTGCGTGGTCCGTGGCGAAAAACTGCGCATCGAGGTGTCGGATGCGGGTGACGGCTTCCCGTGCGTGAGGGAGCCGAGGCCGTTGGCGGAGGCCGGGCGCGGGTTGCGCGTGGTGGCGGCGCTGGCGGATGCGTGGGGCGCGGTTCCGCGGCCGTACGGGATCGGGAAGACGGTGTGGTGCGAGCTGACGATCGGGCCGGACGGCTCGGGGGCGCACGCGGGGGCGCACGAAAACGGAATGCATCATTCAGAGGGCGGGGGTGATCGCTCCTCGTTTGGGTGAGTATGCGCAACGGCAGTATTTGGCCGTGGAGGTCATCCCGTCCGCGAACCCCAATCGCCCCGCGCCGCTGCCGTACCCGCGCGGCTGGTTCTGCCTGGCGTCGAGCAAGGAGCTGAAGGCGGGGACGGTGGCGACGCGGCGGCTGGCCGGCGAGGACGTGGTGCTGTACCGGACGCGGGGCGGGCGGGTGCGGGCGACGCGCCCGTACTGCCCGCACCTGGGGGCGCACCTGGGGTTCGGGGGGAGGGTGGACGGGGAGTACCTGGTCTGCCCGTTCCACGGGTTCGCGTACGGGCTGGACGGCACGTGCCGGCGCAGGCCGGGCGGCGGGGAGCCGCCGGACGCGGCGCGGCTGTCGATGCTGCCGGTGCGCGAGGCGAACGGCATGGTGTACGTCTGGTACGACGAGCGGGGTGCGGAGCCGGACTGGCACCCGCCGGAGCTGCCGGAACCGGGCTGCTACAGCGTGCCGGGGCAGCGGCTGCTCCTGGCGGACACGCATCCGCAGGAGGTGGCGGAGAACATCTCCGACTACGGCCACATGGGGCCGGTGCACGGGTTCGCGGAGACGCAGGTGCTGGTGTCGGCGCGGACGGAGGGCCCGGTGCGCAGCGTACGGCTGCGGGCGCTGCGGAACCTGCCGGTGGTGGGGCGGGTACCGGTGGAGTACACGGTGCGGCAGTTCGGGCTGGGGCTGGTGCTGGCGGAGGTGGAGATCGCACCGCTGGGCCTGTCGATGCGGATGTGGGTGAACCCGACGCCGGTGGGGGCGTGGCGGACGCAGTTGCGGGTGTTCGTGTGCAGTGCGGTGACCCTGCCGTGGGAGCCGCCGGCGGCGGCCGCGGCGTGGCTGGTGACGCGGTGCGGGGTGGCGTGGCTGGCGAAGGACGTACGGCGGGACGTCGAGATCTGGCACCGCAAGCGGTACCTGGCGGAGCCGTGCCTCACGCCCGACGACGGGCCGGTGGGGGAGCTGCGGCGCTGGGCCCGCCAGTTCTACCCGCGGGGGGCGTGAGCCGGGCTCACACCCCGTCGCTCACGTCGCGCAGGTCGATCTCGATGGGGAAGGGAAAGTCGGTCTTGAGGGTGCCGACATGGTGGAGGGGCTCCGGCGTGTACCGGCCTGTTTCGCGATCGAGCCGGTATTCGTGCACCTCCGGAGCGCCGTCCTCGCCGCGCTCGACGCGCCAGTAGGCGTCGACCCCGGATTCGGCGAACATGCCCGGCTTCATGAAGCGATCTTCCTTGCGGGACCCGCGGGAGACGACTTCCACAATGAGTGAGACCCGTTCGACAGGCACGCACTCCAGGGTCTGGAGGTCCAGGCCGCTCTTGTCGAAGACCACGACATCCGGGCGTGGCGCATTCTGCTCGTCGATCATCACCCAGCGCTCGGCGTTGACGTGGCACGGCGCACGCTGGGCCATCCTCAGGCGGAGGAAGAGCGAGTCCCGCACTTCGTCATGCCACCACACGGTTGCGCCTCGTACCACGATGTTCCCATCCACGAGTTCCCAGTCGAACGGCAGGACCAGCTCCTTCACCTGGTCGTACGCCCAGCCGTTTGCCGGCGGGTACATCCAGTTCTCAGGGGTCGCCTTCTCCCACGGCGAGTGGTGTGCGGCTTCTGCGGCCATCGCTGCTCCCATGGCGGGATCGTGGTGTCGGACAAGGGCGTGACGCCTCGAAAACGACGTTACCGCCACCCGACCGGGTGATGCGGTACCGAAATCGCCCCCGCATCCAGCGGACTTGCACCTCACGTCACGTGAGGACGCATCGTGGAGCGCGCCAGAGAAAGAAGGAGCGCGGACATGAGTTATTCCGTGGGACAGGTTGCCGACTTCGCCGGTGTCACCGTGCGGACGCTGCACCACTACGACGAGATCGGGCTGCTCGTGCCCTCCGGCCGGAGCCTTGCCGGGCACCGGCGGTACGAGGACGCCGATCTCGACCGGCTGCAGCAGATCCTGTTCTACCGGGAGCTCGGGTTCTCGCTCGACGAGGTGGCGGCACTGCTGGACGACCCGGATGCCGATCCGATGGCGCACCTGCGCCGGCAGCACGAGCTGCTGCAGGGACGGATCGACCGGTTGCAGCAGATGGCCGCCGCCGTGGAGCACGCCATGGAGGCACGAAAGATGGGGATCAACCTCACGCCGGAGGAGAAGTTCGAGGTCTTCGGGGACTTCGACCCGGAGCAGTACAAGGACGAGGTCCAGGAGCGCTGGGGCGACACCGACGCGTACCGGCAGTCGCAGGAGCGTACGGCGAAGTACACGAAGGAGGACTGGCTGCGCATCCAGGCCGCGGCCGACGACCTCAACCGGCGGATCGCCGACCTGATGGCTTCCGGCGCGGCCGCCGACTCGGAGGCGGCGATGGACCTCGCCGAGGAGCACCGGCAGCAGATCGCGCAGTTCTACTACGACTGCTCGTACGAGATGCACACGTGCCTGGGGGAGATGTACGTGGCGGACGAGCGGTTCACCGCCACGTACGAGGCGATCCGCCCGGGCATGGCGGCCTACCTCAAGGACGCGATCACCGCGAACGCGTCCCGCCACAGCGCTCTGTAAGGGGGGCGCGCCCTGTAAGGGGCGCGCCCCTGCGGGGCGCCTGGCGTCATGCGTGCGGGGAGACCACGACCGCCGTGCCGTAGGCGCAGACCTCCGTGCCGACGTCCGCCGCCTCGGTGACGTCGAAGCGGAACATGAGCACGGCGTTGGCCCCCCGCGCGCGGGCCTGCTCGACGAGGCGCTCCATGGCCTGGTTGCGGGTCTCGACGAGGGTCTTGGTCAGGCCCCGCAGCTCGCCGCCGATCAGCGACTTCAGACCGGCGCCGATCTGGCTGCCGATGTGACGGGAGCGGACGGTCAGACCGAAGACCTCGCCGATGACCTTGTCGACGCGGTAGCCGGGGATGTCGTTGGTCGTGACCACGAGGACATCGGGGTTCTCCGCCTGACCGCCGCCGTACTCGTCGATGCCCATGTGAGCCACCTCTTCCGTCTGTATGTGCAGTTTTGCCGTCTGCTGTCCGTGACGCACGCCGGAGCGGCGGGGTTGCGCCGTACGGTGGAACCCGGGGGGCGGCGGTTCGCGTTGGTACCTTTGAGCCGCACGGCCGTACTTTCGTACTTTCGCCTCTCGCCTCCGCCTCCTCTCTTCTCCTCCACCCAGGAGCTCACCCCGTGACCCCGATCACCCTCGCGCTCGGCCCGCAGTGGCTGGACTCGGATTACCTGATCGGCCAATTCGGCATCTTCGGTGTCCTGGCCATCGTCTTCGCCGAGTCCGGCCTGCTCATCGGCTTCTTCCTGCCCGGCGACTCGCTGCTGTTCACGACGGGGCTCCTGGTCACGACGGGCAAGCTGCACTACCCCCTGTGGGCCGTGTGCGTCATGGTCTGGCTGGCGGCGGTGCTGGGCGATCAGGCGGGCTACCTGTTCGGGCGGAAGGTGGGCCCGGCGCTGTTCCGGCGGCCCGACTCGAAGCTGTTCAAGCAGGAGAACGTCGAGAAGGCGCACGAATTCTTCGAGAAGTACGGACCGAAGTCGCTGGTCCTGGCGCGCTTCGTGCCCATCGTGCGCACCTTCACGCCGATCATCGCCGGCGTGAGCCGGATGAACTACCGCTCCTTCCTGATCTTCAACATGATCGGCGGCGCGCTGTGGGGTGCCGGCGTGACGCTGCTGGGGGCGGCGCTGGGCAATGTGGAATTCGTCCACAAGAACATCGAGGCGATGCTCGTCGCGATCGTGCTGGTGTCGGTGGTGCCGATCGCGATCGAGTTCCTGCGGGCGCGGAGCAAGGCGAAGAAGGCGGCGGCCGAGGAACCGGAGCTGGAGCCGGAGCCGGAGCCCGTGCGGGTGCCGGCGCCTGCGTCGTACGCGCCGGTGCCGGCCCCGGCGGCCGCGGCCGCGGTGCCGGCGCCCGCTCCCGGGATGGAGGCCCCGGGCGGGTACGACTACCAGTACCAGGGTGGCTACCAGCAGCAGCCCGGTTACGGGTACCAGCAGCCGGGCGGGTACGCGCAGCACGGCGGTGGCTACCAGCAGCAGGGTGGCGGCTACCAGCAGGGCGGCGACTACCAGGGCGGTGCGTACGGGGACGCTGCGTACGGGAACGGTGCGTACGGGGACGCTGCGTACGGCGGCTACCAGAATGGTGACCAGCAGGGTTACCAGGACCACCAGCAGTACCCGCAGCAGCAGTACCAGCAGCCGCAGCCGCAGGCGCAGTATCCGCAGCCGCAGCAGCCGCAGTACCCCCAGCAGCAGTACCCGCAGCAGCCCCAGCGGCGCGACCCCGACGACGACTGGCCCCACGACGGGCACGGGCGGCACGCCCGCTACTGATATCGGTGGTTTGCGACGAATGAGGGGCCCCCGCGGGGCCCCTCATTCCGTTTATGGGCCCCCGGTGCGCAGCCGTTCCGGCCTCCATGCATGCTGGCGGTAACAGGAGTGCCTGACGAGGAGCACGTGGAGCACGTGGTGGCTGATCGGCAGCGCGGCGGCGACGCTTCCGAACCGGAAGACCGCAAGCCGCAGTCCGACGAGGCGCGCAGCGCCTTCACCCCGCCCTTGGGCGTGCCGCTGCCCCCACCGCCGGAGGACGAGCATCCGACGTCGGAGTTCGCCCTTCCGAACGGGGTGGCGGAGCCCGAGACCGAGCCGGAGGAACGTTCCGCCTTCGCCCCGCCTGGCGGGCGCGGCGTACCGGCCGGCGTGCAGGGACCGCCCGTCCACCCCGCCTTCACCCCGCCGTACGGCATGCCCCTGATCAGCCTGACCAAGGAAACCCCCTGGCAGGACCGCATGCGCACCATGCTGCGCATGCCGCTCGCCGAGCGCCCGGTGCCCGAGCGGATGGAGAAGCAGGAGGAGGAACCGGCCCTGCCGGTGCCCCGCATCCTCGACCTGACGCTGCGCATCGGCGAACTGCTGCTCGCCGGCGGCGAGGGGGCCGAGGACGTCGAGGCGGCGATGTTCGGCGTCGCCCACGCGTACGGGCTGGCGCGGTGCGAGCCGACGGTGACGTTCACGCTGCTGTCCGTCAGCTACCAGCCGTCGCTGGTCGAGGACCCGGTCACCGCCAGCCGTACGGTACGGCGGCGCGGCACGGACTACACGCGGCTGTCGGCGGTCTTCCGGCTCGTCCACGACATCACCACCCAGGGCCTGACCCTGGAGGAGGCGTACCGGCGGCTCGCCGAGATACGGCGCAACCGCCACCCGTACCCCAGCTGGGCCCTGACGGCCGCGGCCGGCCTGCTGGCGGGCGGGGCGTCCCTGCTCGTCGGGGGCGGGATCGTGGTGTTCCTCGCGGCGGCCGCCGGAGCGATGCTCGGCGACCGGCTGGCGTGGCTGGCGTCCGGGCGCGGGCTGCCGGAGTTCTACCAGTTCGTGGCGGCGGCCATGCCGCCGGCGGCGATGGGCGTGGCACTGAGCGCCGGCCAGCAGTACGTCCACGTCCAGGCGTCCGCGGTGATCACCGGTGGGCTGTTCGCGCTGCTGCCCGGACGCGCACTGGTCGCGGGCGTGCAGGACGGCCTGACCGGCTTCTACATCACCGCCGCCGCGCGCCTGCTCGAAGTCGTCTACCTGGTCGTCGGCATCGTCTGCGGCGTCCTCGTCGTGCTGTACGGCGGCGTACACATCGGCGGCGGCACGCTCAACCCGGAAGCGGTCCTGCAACGACAGGAACGTCCCGTCATCCAGATCGTGGCGGCGATGCTGCTGGTCGCGGCCTTCGCGGTCCTGCTGCAACAGGAACGCAACACGGTGCTCGCGGCCACCCTGAACGGGGCCGTGGCCTGGATCGTCTACGGCGCGCTCGCCGACACGGCCGGACTCGACCCGGTGCCGGCCACCGCCATCGCGGCGGGACTGGTGGGCCTCTTCGGGCAGCTGATGTCGCGGTACTGGTACACGTCCGCACTGCCGTACGTGACGGCGGCGATCGGACCGCTGCTGCCGGGTAGCGCGATGTACTTCGCGCTGCTGAACTTCGCGAAGAACGAGCTCAACACGGGGATCGCGAGCCTGACGAAGGCGGCGGCGCTGGCGCTGGCCATTGCGATCGGGGTGAACCTCGGAAGCGAGATGGCGCGCCTCTTCCTGAAGGTCCCGGGCGAGGCGGCCCACCGCCGCGCCGCGAAGCGCACCCGCGGCTTCTAGGGGCTGCGCCCCGCAGAGGTACGCCCCGCGCCCCTACGGGGCGCTCGTCACGGCGTGCGGGGCAGGGGGCCCACGAGGGCACCCCTACCCGCAAAACGACCCCGTAGGGGTCAGTGGTGGGCGCCGCCCGCCGCCTCAAGGCGCTTGTAGGACGCCTCGATCTCCGCCTCGGCCTCCGCGCGACCGACCCAGTCCGCACCCTCGACGGACTTGCCGGGCTCCAGGTCCTTGTAGACCTCGAAGAAGTGCTGGATCTCCAGGCGGTCGAACTCCGACACGTGGTGGATGTCGCGCAGGTGCTCCATGCGCGGGTCGTTCGCCGGCACGCACAGCAGCTTGTCGTCGCCGCCGGCCTCGTCCGTCATGCGGAACATGCCGATGGCGCGGCACTTGATGAGGCAGCCCGGGAAGGTGGGCTCGTCCAGGATGACCATGGCGTCCAGCGGGTCGCCGTCCTCGCCGAGGGTGTTCTCGACGAAGCCGTAGTCGGCCGGGTAGCTGGTGGAGGTGAACAGGCGGCGGTCCAGACGGATGCGACCGGTCTCGTGGTCCACCTCGTACTTGTTCCGCGAACCCTTCGGGATCTCGATGGTGACGTCGAACTCCACGGGTGGCTCCTTCATGATCAACACATACGTCTGGTGATTAAGTGTCCCCCACGCAGGTGTGTGGTGGCGAAAGGGGCTGGTCCGTGGTGCCGGAGGCCGGGCGCTGGCAGGTCGGGCGGTGGCGTGGGGCATGGCGTGACGCCCCTGTGACGCGGCGCCGGACCGTGCGGTTCGTCGCCGCCTCGGCCGTGGCCGGCCTGGCGCTCGGGACCGGTGCGGCGGCCGTGGCCGGGCCCTGGGACGGAGGTCAGCGTACGGCCGAACGGGCGCGTGCGGAGCACGTCCGGGCGGGTGTCGGGGGTGGCGCGCGTCACGCCGGGCCGCAGGCGGCGCCCGTACCGCCGGTACTGGGTGCCCTGCGCGCAGGTCGCGGCGAACCGGCGGGGCTCGCGGCGGCCCTGGAACCGCTCCTGCAGGATCCGGCACTCGGTTCCGCCGGGCGGGCGGCGGCGGTGGTCGACGCGTTGACGGGCGAGAAGCTGTACGGCTCCGGGGAGCGCGACGCGTACACCCCCGCCTCCACGATCAAGCTCGCCACGGCCGCCGCCGCGCTGGCCGCGCTCGGCCCGGAGCACCGCATCGCGACCACGGTGGTGGGCGGCGGCCCGGACGGCGGCATCGTGCTCGTCGGTGGCGGGGACCCCACCCTGACCGCCCGCCCGGAACGCGACGGCGGCTCCGCCGGCGCCAGCCTCGCCGAGCTCGCGGACGCGACGGCAGGGTCGCTCAAGGCGCGCGGCACCGAGCGGGTCCGGCTGGGGTACGACGCCTCGCGGTACGCGGGGCCCCCGCTGCACGTCATCGGGCCGAACGAGAACATCGCCCCGGTCAGCGCCCTCATGGTCGACGAGGGCCGCCTCGACGACTCCGACCGCGGCCCGGCGGAGCGCACGGCGGACCCGGCGGGGGATGCGGCCCGCACCTTCGCGGCGATGCTGCGGGAGCGGGGCATCGAGATCGACGGCGACGTCGCGGAAGGCCGGGCGCAGGCGGGCGCGCCGCGCCTGGCCTCCGTCTCCTCCGCGCCGCTGGCGGCCCTGGTGGAACGGGCCCTCACCAACAGCGACAACGACATCGCCGAGGCCCTCGCCCGGCAGACGGCGATCGCGGGCGGCGAGGAGGCCGGCTTCGCGGGTGCGGCGCGGGCCGTGACGGCGCAGCTGACGAAGCTGGGCCTGCCGATGGACGGCGTCCGCATCGCGGACGGCAGCGGCCTCGACCGTGCGGACCGCGCGACCGCGGACTTCCTGGCACGCCTGCTCGTGACCGCCGCCGGCCCCGGCCGCCCCGGCCTGCGGCCGGTCCTCACGGGCCTGCCGGTGGCGGGCTTCACGGGGACCCTGCGGGAGCGGTACGTGGCGGGAACGCAGGGACGCGGCCTCGTACGGGCCAAGACGGGCACGCTCACCGGCGTGAACACGCTGGCCGGCACGGTGGTGACGCCGTCGGGCCGCCTGCTCGCCTTCGCGTTCCTGGCATCGGGCACGACGGACGCGGACGCGGCCCAGAAGGCACTCGACCGCCTGGCGACAACGCTGGCGTCGACGACGGACTGACCCTGCGGGGCCTTTCCCCCACCCCGCCCCTTCCCGAAACCGGGGCTCCGCCCCGGCCCCCCGGGCCGGTGCACGCCGGTGGGCCGGTTTGTGCCCACCCGTGCCTCCCCCAGCTACCGCTGGGAGGTGCCCCCAGCGGCACGATTGCCCACCAACCGGCAGGTGCACCGGCCCGGGGGCGCGCCCCGTCAGGGGCGCGGGGAACTGCGCGACAAGCCACGACGTGCCCGCAGTCGGCCTCGGGGTGGTGCGTCGGCTGCGGGCCGTCGCGGGCCGATCGCGCCCACGCGGCGGCAGCCGCAGATCGACACCGCCCCGCGCCCCTGACGGGGCACCCGTGCACCGGTCCGGGGTCCGGGGCGGAGCCCCGGGGAGTGGGGAGGGGCGGGATTGGGGAAAGACCACCGCCCCAACCACCGTGCGGCGCACGTACCGTGAAAGGCATGACAAGCGGCAACGGCAACGCACCGGAAATGGTCGACTGGAAGCTCGCAGCCGCAACCGCGGCCCGTCTCGTCCGCCCCGGGCCGGACGTCACCCGTGACGAGGCCCGCGACATCGTCGCCGAGCTCCGGCGGCATGCGACCGCGGCGGAGGAGCACGTCCGCGGGTTCACCCGCATGGTGGCGGCGTCCGACACCCCCGTCCCCGTCCTCGTCGTGGACCGTCCCGGCTGGATCCGCGCCAACGTCGCCGGTTTCCGCGCGCTGCTGACGCCGCTGCTGGACAAGATGTCCGACCGGCGCAGCAATCTGCCCGGCGGGGCGGTCCTGGGGGCCGTCGGCGGCAAGGTGACGGGCGTGGAGCTGGGGATGCTGCTGTCGTTCCTGGCCTCGCGCGTGCTGGGCCAGTACGAGACGTTCGCGCCCGGCAGCGAGGATCTGCCGGGCGGCGGGGGCCGTCTGCTGCTCGTCGCGCCGAACATCGTCCAGGTCGAGCGCGAGCTGGAGGTGGATCCGCACGACTTCCGCCTGTGGGTGTGCCTGCACGAGGAGACGCACCGGACGCAGTTCGCGGCGGTGCCGTGGCTGCGGGACCACATCGAGGGCGAGATCCGGACGTTCCTGAGCGAGACGGACGTCGATCCGGCGACGCTGCTGGAGCGGGTGCGGGAGGCGGCGCAGTCGCTGGCGGGGGGCCGGCCGCCAGAGGGGGAGGGGCGCAGCATCGTGGAGCTGGTGCAGACCCCGGCGCAGCGGGAGGTGCTGGCCCGGCTGACGGCGGTGATGTCGCTGCTGGAGGGGCACGCGGACTATGTGATGGACGGCGTGGGCCCGCAGGTGGTGCCGTCGGTCGCGGAGATCCGGGAGAAGTTCCAGAAGCGGCGGGCCAGTGGTGCCGGCCGGCTGGACGCGGCGCTGCGCAAGTTGCTGGGTCTGGACGCCAAACTGCGGCAGTACCGTGATGGGGAGCGGTTCGTACGGGCCGTGGTGGACGAGGTCGGCATGGACGGGTTCAACAGGGTCTGGACGTCGCCGAACACACTGCCGACGAAGGCCGAGATCGCCAAACCGGCGGACTGGGTCGCACGGGTGCACGGCACGACGGCCGGGTGAGCCGGTCACGCCCCGTGGTCGCGGGGCGTACCGGAAGAACGCTCCCGTAATCACCCGTCCGAGGGACCGTAAGGCAAGGGTGGGCGTGCGATGCTCGGGTAAAGGCTCGTCTCTGTCACCATCGACGTACACAGCGTGACGGAAGGCAGCGGAAGTCTCGCGATACTTCCTCGGGCACCCCCTCCGAATGGAACGATTGGACACACGGACATGGGTCCACACCCCGCGGTCGCGGCGATACGCCTGGCGGTTCGCCGCGTCCTCCACGACGTCCTGACCATGCCCCCCGACTCCTCCCCGAAGCCCCTCGCACAGGACGGCCGCCCCCCGCTCGTCCTGGTCGCGTGCTCCGGCGGCGCCGACTCCATGGCGCTCGCCTCCGCGCTCGCCTTCGAGGCTCCCCGGCTGGGCCTGCGGGCCGGCGGGGTGACCGTGGACCACGGTCTGCAGCCGGGTTCCGACCTGCGTGCCGCCGAGGTCGCCAGCCGCCTGCGGGCCCTCGGCCTCGACCCGGTGGAGGCCGTGCAGGTCGACGTGGGCCGGGACGGCGGTCCGGAGGCCGCCGCCCGTGACGCCCGCTACGCCGCGCTGGACGCCGTCGCCGAGCGGCACGGTGCCACCGCGGTCCTCCTCGGTCACACCCGCGACGACCAGGCCGAGACGGTTCTGCTGGGCCTGGCCCGCGGCTCCGGCATCCGTTCGCTGTCGGGGATGGCCATCACCTCCGGCCACGGCGGCCGCTACCGCAGGCCGTTCCTCGGCCTGGACCGGCAGACCGCGCGCAAGGCGTGCATGGTCCAGGCGCTCCCCGTCTGGGACGACCCCCACAACGCCGACCCCGCCTACACCCGCTCCCGGGTGCGGCACGAGGCCCTGCCCGTCCTGGAGAAGGCGCTCGGCAAGGGCGTCGTGGAGGCCCTCGCCCGTACCGCCCAGCTCTCCCGGGACGACGCCGACGCCCTGGACTCCTGGGCCGCCGCGGTCGAGCCCTCCGTCCGGGACGCCGCGGGCGACCTGGAGGTCGCCAAGCTCTACGCCCTGCCCGTCGCCGTGCGCCGCCGCGTGCTGCGCCGCGCGGCCATCGCCGCGGGCTCGCCGGCGGGTTCGCTCTTCGCCCGTCACCTGGAGGAAGTCGACCGGCTGATCACCGGTTGGCGCGGTCAGGGGGCGATCAACCTGCCCGGGCGCGTGGCCGTTCGCAGGCAGGGTGGCAGACTGGTGCTCCGGCAGGGCTGACGCGAGCGGGGCGATCGACGCGCCGCCGGGCCGGACGAGTCGTACGAGCGAGAGTGGCGCGGGTGGACGTGAAGGACATGGGCACCGATCTGAAGTCGGTGCTCATCACCAAGGAAGAGATCGACGCGAAGCTGGCCGAGCTGGCCGCGCTCATCGACGAGGAGTACGCGGGCAAGGACCTGCTCCTCGTCGGCGTCCTCAAGGGCGCCGTGATGGTCATGGCGGACCTGGCGCGGGCGCTGTCGAACCCCGTCACCATGGACTGGATGGCCGTGTCCTCCTACGGCGCGGGCACCCAGTCCTCGGGCGTGGTGCGCATCCTCAAGGACCTCGACACCGACATCAAGGGCAAGCACGTCCTGATCGTCGAGGACATCATCGACTCCGGCCTGACCCTGTCGTGGCTGCTGTCGAACCTCGGCTCGCGCGAGCCGGAGTCGCTCAATGTCGTGACGCTGCTGCGCAAGCCGGAGGCGGCGAAGGTCGCGATCGACGTGAAGTGGGTCGGCTTCGACATCCCGAACGAGTTCGTCGTCGGTTATGGTCTCGACTTCGCGGAGAAATACCGCAACCTGCCCTTCGTGGGCACGCTCGCGCCGCACGTCTACGGCGGCTAGAGCGGTCCGCGGGCCCTGGTGGGGCCCGGTGGTGGTCGTGTGTTCCGGCGCGCGGGAACCCTTCACGGTTTCCCGCCGTTGGAGCAGGGGAAGGCGGGTTTGTTGACCGTCCGCGGCGTCATCGGGTGACAATGCTGGGGTACCGTCCGAAGGTCAGTCTTTTTTCAAGCTTTCAAGGTCGAGCAGGACACCGCACGCACAGCACCTCGTTCCGGGGTGACCGTGCCTCACTGTGGCAGGAGGGACGGGGCGCTCGCGCCCCGTATGGATGGACGTGAAGCGCTACTTCCGTGGGCCGGTCATGTGGATCGTGCTGGCCGTCCTCGCCGTGGTCGTGTTGATGCAGGTCGTCGGCTCGTCCGGCGGCTACAAGTCGGTGGACACCAGCCAGGTCGTACACGCGATCGACAAGAACCAGGTGAAGTCGGCCGAGCTGACGACCGGCGACGAGAACAAGATCAAGGTCGAGCTCAAGAGCGGCGTCAAGATCAAGGGCTCGAGCAAGGTCCAGGCCAACTACATCGGCGACCAGGGCGTGGAGATCTCCAAGGATCTGCAGGCCAAGGCCGACGACGACGACTCGAGCACGCTGCCCGAGGGTTACAACGTCTCGACCTCCAAGCAGAACCCCTTCATCGGCGTCCTGCTCTCGCTGCTGCCCTTCGTTCTGATCGTCGTGGTCTTCCTGTTCCTGATGAACCAGATGCAGGGCGGCGGCTCCCGGGTGATGAACTTCGGGAAGTCCAAGGCCAAGCTGATCACCAAGGACACCCCGAAGACCACCTTCGCCGACGTGGCCGGTGCCGACGAGGCCGTCGAGGAGCTCCACGAGATCAAGGAGTTCCTGCAGGAGCCCGCGAAGTTCCAGGCCGTGGGCGCCAAGATCCCCAAGGGTGTGCTGCTGTACGGCCCGCCCGGTACGGGCAAGACGCTGCTCGCGCGCGCCGTCGCCGGCGAGGCGGGCGTGCCGTTCTACTCGATCTCCGGATCCGACTTCGTCGAGATGTTCGTCGGTGTGGGCGCCTCCCGCGTCCGCGACCTGTTCGAGCAGGCCAAGGCCAACGCCCCGGCCATCGTCTTCGTCGACGAGATCGACGCCGTCGGCCGGCACCGCGGCGCGGGCCTCGGCGGCGGCCACGACGAGCGCGAGCAGACGCTGAACCAGCTGCTCGTCGAGATGGACGGCTTCGACGTCAAGGGCGGCGTCATCCTGATCGCGGCCACCAACCGGCCCGACATCCTCGACCCCGCGCTGCTGCGCCCCGGCCGCTTCGACCGGCAGATCGCCGTCGACCGCCCGGACATGCAGGGCCGTCTGGAGATCCTCAAGGTCCACCAGAAGGGCAAGCCGGTCGCCCCGGACGTCGACCTCGCGGCCGTCGCCCGCCGTACGCCCGGCTTCACCGGTGCCGATCTGTCCAACGTGCTGAACGAGGCCGCCCTGCTGACGGCCCGCAGCGACCGCAAGCTGATCGACAACCACATGCTGGACGAGGCGATCGACCGCGTCGTGGCCGGCCCGCAGAAGCGGACCCGGATCATGAGCGACAAGGAGAAGAAGATCACCGCGTACCACGAGGGCGGTCACGCCCTGGTCGCGGCGGCCTCCCCGAACTCCGACCCGGTCCACAAGATCACGATCCTGTCCCGCGGCCGGGCCCTGGGCTACACCATGGTCCTGCCCGACGAGGACAAGTACTCGACCACGCGCAACGAGATGCTCGACCAGCTGGCCTACATGCTGGGCGGCCGCGCGGCCGAGGAGCTCGTCTTCCACGACCCCACCACGGGCGCCGCGAACGACATCGAGAAGGCCACCGCCACGGCCCGCGCGATGGTCACCCAGTACGGCATGACCGAGCGCCTCGGTGCGATCAAGTTCGGCTCCGACAACTCCGAGCCCTTCCTGGGCCGCGAGATGGCCCACCAGCGCGACTACTCCGAAGAAGTCGCCGCCCTGGTGGACGAAGAGGTCAAGAAGCTGATCGAGAACGCCCACAACGAGGCGTGGGAGATCCTCGTCGAGAACCGCGACATCCTCGACAACCTCGTGCTGGCGCTCCTGGAGAAGGAGACGCTCAACAAGGAGGAGATCGCCGAGATCTTCAAGCACGTGGTCAAGCGCCCGCCGCGCCCGGCCTGGACCGGCTCCTCGCGGCGTACGCCCTCCACGCGCCCGCCGGTGCTCTCCCCCAAGGAGCTCGCCCCCAGCAACAACGGCGCCGCCTCGGTGGACACCGTGGAGCTGTCGAAGGACAGCCCCGCCACCCCGGAGAGCTGACCGGCCCCGTAACAAGGCCCGGAATGGATGCCGCGTCACCCAGGTTTTAGCCTGGGGGCGCGGCATCGCGCATTTCGGCGTCGGCGCCGCCCCTTGCTGGGCCCGCACGACGGCGCGACGGACGAGAGAACGAGGCAAGCCCATGACCGACCCGGTGACGCTGGACGCCGAGGGCACCATCGGAGAATTCGACGAGAAGCGGGCCGAGAACGCGGTCCGCGAACTGCTGCTCGCGGTGGGTGAGGACCCCGACCGCGAGGGCCTCCGAGAAACCCCGGCTCGAGTGGCACGGGCGTACCGGGAGATATTCGCCGGCCTCTGGCAGAAGCCGGAGGACGTGCTCACCACGACCTTCGACCTGGGCCACGACGAGATGGTGCTCGTCCGCGACATCGAGGTCTACAGCACCTGCGAGCACCACCTGGTGCCCTTCCACGGCGTCGCCCATGTGGGCTACATCCCGTCCACGACCGGCAAGATCACCGGCCTGTCGAAGCTGGCCCGCCTGGTGGACGTCTACGCCCGCCGGCCGCAGGTGCAGGAGCGGCTGACCACGCAGATCGCCGACTCCCTGATGGAGATCCTGGAGCCGCGCGGCGTGGTCGTGGTTATCGAGTGCGAGCACATGTGCATGTCGATGCGCGGCATCCGCAAGCCCGGCGCCAAGACCCTCACCTCCGCCGTCCGCGGCCAGCTCCGCGACCCCGCGACCCGCGCGGAGGCGATGAGCCTGATCATGGCGGCGCGCTGAATCGAGGCATGAGAAAGGGCCCGCCATTCGGCGGGCCCTTTCGTGGAATCCGCTACGCGGAAAGCCGGCTGCCCATCCACTTCAGGGTGGGGTTCAGCTCACGCCGCCACGTGTTGAAGTTGTGGCCACCGCTGTCGAGGATGATCGACGAGACCCGGGTCGGGGACTTCGAGGCCATGTCGATGAACTTCAGGGTGTCCTTGTAGTTGTGCTCGCCCTTCTTGCTGCTGGTCACCAGCAGCGAGACCGGCGGGAGCGGCTTGTTCTTCAGCCGCCACAGCAGGTCGTTCTCGTTCTCCACCTGCTTGCTGCCGCCGAAGAGGGAACCGGTGGTCGGGTCCTGCGGGGCCTTGAAGTAGCCGGAGAGGGAGGCGGCGGCGCTGTAGGAGTCCGGGTGGCGCATGGCGATCTTCAGCGCGCAGTAGCCGCCGGTGGAGTCGCCGATCATGCCCCAGTTCGCGGCCTTGGTGCCGACGCGGTACTGCTCGGAGATGGCCTTGCGCAGGTCCTTGGCGAAGAAGGTCTCGGTCTGCGGGCCGCCGGGTATGTCCATGCACTCGGTGTCGCGCGGCGGGGCGACGGTGGGCCGCATCATCACGAGGATGGTGGGCTGCATCTTCTTCTCTTTGGCGAGCTTGTGCGCGCGCACCGGGTAGTCCAGGCCCTTGATGAGCGCCTCGGCGGTGCCCGGGTAGCCGGTCAGGGCGACCGATGCCGGAAAGGTCTTGTTCGCGTACCGCGGCTGGAAGTACTCCGGCGGCAGGTAGACGTACGCCGGGCTGCTGATCCTGGACTCCATGCCGACGATGTTGATCTTCTCGATCTTGCCGCCGACACGCGGCACGTTGCCCCGCGGGACCTTGACCGCCTGGGCGCCGACCACCTGGACGCGCTTGGCGCCCATGCTGTGGTCGACGACCACGCCCTCGTCCTTGACCTGGCCGAAGAGGTCGGCCCAGGAGCCGTAGAAGCCGAAGGACTGGTTCGCCCACAGTCCGATCGCGGCGAACAGGGAGAGCTGCGTGGCCAGCATCATGCCCACGCGGGCGGCCACGGCGCCCACGCTCTTCCTGCCCAGCCGGGGCCAGAGCCAAATGGTCAACGCGAAGAGCACTACCGCAGCCGCGATGGCAAGCAGCAGTACTGCCATGCTGGTGAGACCCATGAGGTGCTTTCTGCCGAGCGACCCGGCGCCGAGTCGCGGAATGGTTACTTCTTTCCGGGCTCGGCCCCCCGCGGAACCTCAACCCCGAAACCGTCGTCCTACAGGGCGCACATTGCACGGGTGCTGCTGCCGAACGGCGCAGCTCCAGTCGACAGGACGACGGGAAGAGATGTCTGTCAGGGAAGATGGCAATAAGTCCGACGAGGTTGCTTCGCGTTCGAAGTGGCTCACGGGGCTTGCGCGAATCGTCAAAGGCCCGAAGCCCGAGAACGTCCCCACCGTCGTGGGCACGATCGCGGCGCTCATCGGCCTCGCCGATGTCGCGGCCGGAGTCATCCCCCGGTGGCGCTGGAGCAAGGTGCACGCCCTCGCCGAGGTGCTGCCGGGCACGGTGACGCAGCTGGCCGCCGCCGGTTCGATCATCGTCGGCATCCTGCTGCTGATGCTGGCCCACGGCCTGAAGCGGGCCAAGAAGCGGGCCTGGATGGCCGCCGTGGTCCTGCTGCCCATCGGCGCCGCGGCCCAGCTGATCTACCGCCACTCCAGGATCGGCACGATCCTCTCGCTGCTGCTCTTCGTCTACCTGCTGCGGCACAAGAAGGCGTTCAACGCGCTGCCGGACTCGCGCAGCCGCTGGAAGGCGCTCGCCAACCTGATCGTCATGGGTGGCGTCAGCTTCGCCCTCGGCTGGGTGATCGTCGGCTCGCACGCCAACCAGATGGTCGGCGACCCGCCGGTGCTGGAGCAGATCGAGCACGTCGTGTGGGGTCTGTTCGGCTTCGAGGGCTCCGTGCGCTACACCGGCGGCACCGACTACGTCGTCGGCTACTCGCTGGGCGCCCTCGGCCTGCTGACCGTGCTCTCCACCGCGTACCTGCTCTTCCGCCCCGAGTACCCGGCCCCGCTGCTGACCGAGCAGGACGAGGACCGGCTGCGCGAGCTGCTGGCCAAGCACGGCGCCCGCGACTCCCTCGGCCACTTCGCGCTGCGCCGCGACAAGAGCGTGGTCTTCTCGCCGTCCGGCAAGGCCGCCGTCTCCTACCGCGTCGTCTCCGGCGTGATGCTCGCCAGCGGTGACCCGATCGGTGACGTCGAGGCGTGGCCCGGCGCGATCGAGAAGTTCATGGAGCTGGCCAAGCGCCACTCCTGGACCCCCGCCGTCGCCGGCTGCAGCCAGACCGGTGGCGAGGTGTGGACCCGCGAGACCGGCCTGGACGCCCTGGAGATGGGCGACGAGGCCATCGTCGAGGTCGCCGACTTCAGCCTGAGCGGCCGCTCCATGCGCAACGTCCGCCAGATGGTCAAGCGCATCGAGCGCAACGGCTACACCACCAAGGTGCGCCGCGTGGGCGACCTGAACCCCGAGGAGCTGGCGGCCGTCCAGAAGGCCGCCAACGCCTGGCGCGACACCGAGGACGAGCGCGGCTTCTCCATGGCCCTGGGCCGCATCGGCGACCCCAAGGACCTGGACGCGATCATCGCCACCGCCCACAAGGACCCGGAGGAGGGCGAGGACCTGCCCTTCGGCGACCTGCGGGCCATGCAGCACTACGTCCCCTGGGGCCCGGACGGCAGCTCCCTGGAGCTCATGCGCCGCGACCGCAGCGCCGACCCCGGCATGAACGAGCTGCTGATCGTCGCCTTCCTGCAGGCAGCGCCCGAGCTGGGCATCAAGCGCATGTCGCTGAACTTCGCCTTCTTCCGCTCCGCCCTGGAGCGCGGCGGCAAGCTGGGCGCGGGCCCGGTCGTCCGCATCCAGCGCGCGGTGCTGATCTTCCTGTCGCGCTGGTTCCAGATCGAGTCGCTGTACAAGTTCAACGAGAAGTTCCGCCCGATCTGGGAGCCCCGCTTCGTGGTCTTCCCCAACAGCCGCGACCTGCCGCGCATCGGCTTCGCGATGATGCAGGCCGAGGGCTTCCTGGAGCTGCCGCGCCTGCTGCGCCGCCGCCCGGCCGACCCCTCGGTGATCGTGGACGACGAGGAAGCCGTCGAGCAGAGCGAGGTCACGCGCGCGGCCTGACCGCAGCCGGCCCCGCGGGCCCCCGCACCGGACACCGTCCGGGCGGGGGCCCCTCGCTTTTCCCGTGCTCGCGCTTCTCCCGTGCCCCCGGGCGGGCGGTGAACGGGGCGCCCCCACGCCCTAGGCTGGTTGGTATGAGTACGTTGCGCGGCCGTGTGGGGCCGGTCGGACTGCCCGCGTGGGACCGCTGTGCCGTGATGGGCGTGGTGAACGTCACGCCCGATTCGTTCTCGGACGGCGGCCACTGGTTCGACACCGCCCTGGCGGTCAAGCGGGGCCTGGAGCTCGCCGCGGCCGGCGCCGACCTCGTCGACGTGGGCGGCGAGTCCACCCGGCCCGGTGCGACGCGGATCGACGAGGACGAGGAGCTGCGCCGGGTGGTCCCGGTCGTCCGCGAGCTGGCGGGCGAGGGCATCGTCGTCTCCGTGGACACCATGCGCGCCGCCGTCGCCGAGGCCGCCGTCGAGGCCGGCGCGGTGCTCGTCAACGACGTCAGCGGGGGCCTGGCGGACCCGGCCATGGTGCCGGTGGTCGCCGACGCCCGGGTGCCGTTCGTGGTCATGCACTGGCGCGGCTTCAGCGCCGACATGAACAGCCGGGCCGTCTACGGCCCGGACGTCGCCGGCGAGGTGATCGGCGAGCTGCGGCAGCGGCTGGACGCCGTCGTCGCCGGAGGCGTCGAGCCCGAGCGCATCGTGGTCGACCCGGGCCTGGGCTTCGCCAAGAACGCCGAGCACGACCTGGCCCTGGTCGCCGGGCTGCGCAGGTTCCGCCAGGAGCTCGACGACCTGCCGGTGCTGGTCGCGGCCTCCCGCAAGCGCTTCCTCGGCCGGGTGCTGGCCGGCCCCGGGGGCGAACCGCCGCCGGCCCGCGAGCGGGACGGTGCCACCGCCGCCGTCTCGGCCCTCGCCGCCCGCGACGGCGCCTGGGCGGTCCGGGTGCACGAGGTGCGGGCCAGCGCCGACGCCGTGCGCGTGGTCGCCGCCGTCACCGGTGCCACGGCCGCCGAGGAGGCGGTGTGAGCACCGCCCGTACCGAGAGTGAGCGGGTCGAGCTGGCCAATACCGCGCTGTACGAGGCGGTCGAGCGCGGCGACACCGCGGCCATGGAGCAGCTGTGGCTGAACGAGCCCGGCGTCGAGGTCTCGTGCGTGCACCCCGGGTGGCCGGTGCTGCGCGGCCGCAGCGAGGTCCTGCGCTCGTACGCCCTGATCATGGCGAGCACGGACTACATCCAGTTCTTCCTGACGGACGTGGAGGTCGCCGTCACCGGCGACACCGCCCTGGTGACCTGCACGGAGAACATCCTCAGCGGCGCCCCCGCCGAGAACGAGGGCGAGCTCGGCCCGCTGGTCGGCCAGCTGGTCGTGGCCACCAACGTCTTCCGGCGCACGGCCGGCGGCGAGTGGAAGGTCTGGTCCCACCACGGCTCGCCGGTACTGGCGGGCGAGGAGGACGATGAGGACGAGGGGGACGAATCACCCTGACCCGGGCGGGCTGACCCGTCGGGGTGATGTGGCGTACGACACGTCCCCCGCACGGGTATGTCACCCCTGGCCGGACCACCCCGCAGGCGCGTCGGCCCAGGCCGGGGGTGGAAAGGCGGGGACGGGGACAGAGGGCGAGGGAGGTGCCTAGCACCGCCCGAAGCTCCTGTCCATAGCACCCGAGGACCGGCCGTGTCGGTGCCCGCAGGTAGATTCGAAGTGGGCCACCCGGCGGCCGCCTGCCGCGCCGGGCCCGTACCGACGACCAGCAGGAGTGATTCGTGTGGATCGTGTCGCGCTGCGCGGCTTGAAGGCTCGCGGCAACCACGGGGTGTTCCCGCGGGAGCGCGAGGAGGGCCAGACCTTCATCGTGGACCTGGTGCTGAGCCTGGACACCCGGCCCGCCGCGGCCGGCGACGACCTCACGAAGACCGTGCACTACGGCATCGTGGCCGAGGAGGTCGTGGGCATCGTCGAGGGCGAGCCCGTCGACCTCATCGAGACCCTCGCCGAGCGCATCGCCCAGCAGTGCCTCCGGCACGAGCCCGTGCAGCAGGTCGAGGTCGTCGTCCACAAGCCGGACGCCCCGATCACCGTTCCCTTCGACGACGTGACCGTCACGATCACCCGGAGCCGAGTATGAGCAGCAGCGACCCGACCGTGCAGCCGGTGCCCGCCTCCGTGGTGGAACAGGTGGACGCCGCCGACTTCACCCTGCACAACCCCAAGCGCGCCGTGATCTCCATCGGCAGCAACCTGGGCAACCGCCTGGAGACCCTCCAGGGCGCCATCGACGCCCTGGAGGACACCCCCGGCCTGCGCGTCAAAGCCGTCTCCCACGTCTACGAGACCGAGCCGTGGGGCGTCGAGGCGGGCTCCCAGCCGTCGTACTTCAACGCCGTCGTGCTCGTGAAGACCACTCTTCCGCCGGACTCCCTGCTGGAGCGCGGTCACGCGATCGAGGAAGCCTTCGAACGGGTGCGGGACGAGCGCTGGGGCCCGCGCACCCTGGACGTCGACATCGTCACCTACCAGGACGTCGTCTCCGACGACCCGCGACTCACCCTGCCCCACCCGCGCGCCCACGAGCGTGCCTTCGTCCTCGTCCCGTGGTACGACGTGGACCCCGAGGCCGTCGTCCCGGGCCACGGCGCACTGGCCGACCTGCTGACGACGGTCGGCAAGGAAGGCGTGTCCGTCCGGACCGACCTGGAACTCCGCCTGCCCGAGTAGCCGTTGGGCGGGTGGCGGCGAGCGACAAAAAACAAAGGGGCGACAGCCACGTGAAACAACTGCGGATCGGGATGCTGGCAGGGCTGTTCGCCGTGGCCGGGGTGCTGTCCTGGGCGGCGGCCCGGCTGTGGGACTCCTTCGGCACGCTGCCCAGCGTGCCCGTGGCCGCGCCCATCGTGCTGGCCGTCATCGCCGTCGTCCTCTTCGCCACCGGCCTCTCGCTGAGGGCACGCCTGCGCGCCCAGCGGGAGCGCCGCCCCGGCGCCAAGGGCGTCGACCCGCTCCTGGCGGCGCGAGCCGTCGTCTTCGGCCAGGCGAGCGCTCTGGTCGCCGCCCTGGTGGCCGGCATGTACGGCGGCGTCGGCGTCTTCCTCCTCATGGACGGCCTCGACGTCCCCGTCCGCCGCGACCAGGCCATCTACGCCGGCGCCTCGGTCCTGGCCGGCGCCTGCGTGGTGGCAGCGGCCTTCTTCATGGAACGAGTCTGCCGCCTCCCGGAAGACGACGACGAAAACGGCGGCACGAGCCGAGCCTGACGGCTGGTTTGTGAGCAGGCTTCCGCCGCCCGCGGGTTTGTGGGCAATCGTCCCGCTGGGGGCACCTCCCAGCGGTAGCTGGAGGAGGGACGGGTGGGCACAAACCCGCCCACCGGCGGAACCACCCCGCCCGCACCTCGGTGCCGCCTCACACCCCGCTGACGGTGCGCACGTCCGCGTCCCCACCCACGGACCGCCGCAACGCCGCATGCAACCCCCCGGGCGTGAGCACGCCCAAGAAGTGATCCGCCCCCTCCCCGTCCACCACCGCAATCCACCCCGCATCGTGCTGCAGCATCGTGCTGAACGCCTGCTTCAGCGACGCCCCCAGCGGCAGCCACGCATCCATCCGCCGCGCGACGTCCCGCACGACTCCGCCACCGGAGGAGACCGCCTCCGCGGAGACCCACCCGTGCAGCCGATCCGCGTCGTCGAGAACGACGGCCCACCGCGCCCCGTCGGCGGTCAGCCGTTCCGCGGCGTCGGCCAGCCGGTCGTCAAGATGCACCACCGGCGGCTGCTCCAGATCCCCCGCCTCGATCGGCGTGACCGACAACCGCTTGAGCCCCCGGTCGGCGCCCACGAAGTCCGCGACGTACGGTGTGGCGGGAGCGCCCAGCACCGCGGCCGGTGCGTCGAACTGTTCGATGCGCCCGTTCCCGTACACCGCGATGCGGTCGCCGAGCCGTACGGCTTCCTCGATGTCGTGCGTCACGAACAGCACCGTCTTGCGTACCTGCGACTGCAGGCGCAGGAATTCGGACTGCAGTCGTTCGCGCACGACGGGGTCGACGGCTCCGAAGGGTTCGTCCATCAGGAGGACGGGCGGGTCGGCGGCCAGCGCCCGGGCGACCCCGACGCGCTGGCGTTGTCCGCCGGAGAGCTGTTCGGGGTAGCGGTCCCCGTAGCGGGCGGGGTCGAGCCCCACGAGTTCGAGCAGTTCGGCGGCTCGCGCGCGGGCCTTCTTGCGCGACCAGCCCAGCAGGTGCGGGACGGTGGCGGTGTTGTCGAGCACGGTCTTGTGGGGGAAGAGGCCGACCTGCTGGATGACGTATCCGATGCGCCGGCGCAGTTCGACGGGGTCGACGTCGGCGATGTCCCGGCCGTCGACGAGGATGCGGCCGCTGGTGGGTTCGATCAGCCGGTTGACCATCTTCATGGTCGTGGTCTTGCCGCAGCCGGATGGTCCGACGAGCGTGACCAGCTCCCCTTCCGCGACGTCGAAGGAGAGGTCGTCGACGGCGGTCGTGCCGTCGGCGTAGCGCTTGGTGACGTGCTCGAAGCGGATCATGGTTCCCCATTGTTGCCCGGTTGGCTGACCGTCGGCCGTCGGGACGGCCTTCGAACATGGTGCCGTCGAATGACCGCCGGAGGCGAATGTCAGTGCGCCGGGTTAGGGTCGCTGGTAACCGACCGTGAAAGCCGAGGGGGAGGTGAGGGCACGGATGGCGGGTCAGAACTGCCTGATCGCCAACGACTGGGTCTGCGGGGAGTACGTCCGCACGCGCGGCACGGAGCTGACGGAGGCGACCCTCCAGCACATCGGCATCACTCTTTCGTCCGTGCTGATCGGCCTGCTCGTGGCCTTCCCGCTGGCGCTGCTGGCCCGCCGATGGCGGGGGATCGCGGCGCCGGTGCTGGGGGCGACCACGATTCTGTACACGGTGCCCTCGCTGGCGATGTTCTCCTTGCTGGTGCCGGTGTTCGGTCTTTCGGCGGCCGTGGTGGTCACCGGTCTGGTGCTGTATTCGCTGACGATCCTGGTGCGCAACATACTGGCCGGCCTCGCGTCCGTCCCGGAGGAGGCGCGGGAGGCGGCGCGGGGCATGGGCTTCGGGCCGGCCCGGCTGCTGTTCCAGGTCGAACTTCCCTTGTCCGTACCGGCTCTGATGGCGGGTCTGAGAATTGCCACCGTCTCGACCGTCTCGCTGACGACGGTGGGCGCCATCATCGGCTACGGCGGCCTGGGCAACCTCATCTACGAGGGCATGCACAGCTACTTCAAGGCCCAGGTGCTGACGGCGTCGGTGCTGTGCGTCCTGCTGGCCGTGGTGGCTGACGTGCTGCTGCTGGGCGTCCAGCGGCTGCTGACGCCGTGGGCCCGGGCGGGAGCGCGGCCGAGGAAACGGGTGTTGGCGCGGCGGCCTGCGAAGGATCTGCCGGGCGAGGCGGTGGCCTGATGGACGTCCTGGGTCGTACGTGGGAGTGGCTGAGCACCTCCGCCCACTGGTCCGGCACGGACGGGGTGTGGCACCGGCTGGGCGAACACCTCTTCCTCACCGTCGTGTGCCTGCTGATCTCGTGCGCGATCGCGCTGCCCGTCGCCCTGCTGCTCGGCCACCTGGGCAAGGGCGGCGCGCTCGCCGTCAACATTTCCAACGCGGGCCGTGCGGTGCCGACTTTCGCGGTTCTGGTGCTGTTGCTGCTCAGTCCGCTCGGTACGCACGGATCCTGGCCGACGGTCATCGCGCTCGTGCTGTTCGCGATACCCCCGGTGCTCACCAACGCCTACGTGGGCATGCGCGGGGTCGACCGGGGGACGGTGGAAGCCGCGCGCGGCATGGGAATGACAGGCCGTCAGATGATGGTGCGCGTCGAGCTGCCCCTGGCCCTGCCTCTGATCATGACCGGCATCCGGTCCGCCGCCGTGCAGGTCGTGGCCACGACGACGCTGGCGGCACTGCCCGGCGGCGGCGGGCTCGGCCGCATCATCACGGCCGGCTTCCGGCTCACCGACACCGCCCAGGTGGTGGCCGGCGCCCTGCTGGTGGCGGTGCTGGCGCTGGCGGTGGAGGGGGCGTTCGTGCTGCTGGAGCGGTTGCTGGACCCGATGCGCGGGCAGGTGGCGACCGCACGCGCATGACGAGCGAACCAATCGGACGGATGGAGTCACCTATGCCCAGGACAACGCTGCCGTTGCTGCCGGGAACGGCGCGCCGGGCGCGCCGCGCCCGCGCCCTGCTGGCGGCCGCCGGCGTCGCGGCCCTGACCGCGGGGCTCGCCGGCTGCGGCGGCGACAGCCTGGAGAAGTCCGGCGGGGCGGGTGGCGCAGGCTCCGGCTCGGGGGAGAAGTCCCTGGTCATCGGCTCCGCATCCTTCACCGAATCGAAGGTTCTGGCGGAGATATACGCGGGGCTGCTGAAGAACGCCGGATATTCCACGACGGTGCACACCGTCGACGCGCGCGAGCTGTACGAGCCGGCGCTGGAGCGGGGCGAGATCGACGTCGTCCCGGAGTACGCGGCCACGCTCGCCGAATTCCTCAACAAGAAGCAGAACGGCAAGGACGCCCCGCAGGTCGCCTCCTCCGATCCGGAGGCCACCGTGAAGGCCCTGCGGAAACTCGCCGAGCCGCGCGGGCTGAAGGTGCTCGAACCGGGCCGGGCAGTCGACCAGAACGCCTTCGCCGTCACCGGCGAGTTCGCAAACGAACACCACCTCACGACGCTTTCCGACCTCGGAAAGTCGAAGCAGCAGGTCAAGCTGGCCGCGGGCGACGAATGCCGGGAGCGGCCCTTCTGCCGGCCCGGGCTGGAGAAGACCTACGGCATCGAGGTCTCCGGCATCCTGCCGCTGGAGGTCGGCAGCCCCCAGGCCAAGCAGGCGGTCAAGGACGGCAAGGCGCAGCTGCTCCTGACCACCACCACCGACGCCACCCTCCGGCAGTTCGGTCTGGTGCTCCTCGAAGACGACAAGAAGCTGCAGAACTCCGACAACGTGCTGCCCGTGGTGAATGCCAAGAAGGCCGGCTCGGAGAAGATCACGGAAGTGCTGGAACGGCTCAACAGGGTTCTGACCACGGCCGATCTCACCGAACTCAACAAGAAGGTCGACGCCGAGCGGCTCAAGCCCGCCGATGTCGCCGCGCAGTACCTCAAGGAGAAGAAGCTCCTGACGAAGTAGCAGCGACGGTGTAGGGGAGAAGTAAGATCAAGGGAAGAGTTTGGTGGCGGGGTCACACTCCCGAGGCAACGCACGGTAAGTTTCAGGCCATGCCACGAGGACGCCACCGCCATTCCGCACCCCTGCACCGGCTTCTTCCCCCGCTGTCGGTCGCCGCGACATCCGTCGCGTGCGCCGCCGGTGCCCTGGTGGTGGGCGAGCCGCTCGTCATACGCGCCCTGGCCGCGGCCTCCGCGGCCGCGGCCGTCGTCGGCTCGGTGATGATGCGCCGCTGGGACCGCGCGGCAGGCAAGCGCGTCGCCCAGCTCTCCGCCGCCCGCACCCGGGACGAGTGGAAGACCGAGGAGCGCATCGCCGAGCTGGAGACGGACCTCGAGGAGACCCGGCTGGCCCGCACCCGGGTCGAGGTCAAGCTCCGCAACAAGCGCGCCGAGCTCGCCCGCCTCCGCACCGAGCACGCCGACCTGCTGCGCCGCTACGCCACCGCCGAGACCGAGCGGGCCAGCGCCCTGGAGGGCCGCCGCCTGCTGGAGAAGGGCGCCGGGGCGAAGCCCGCGGCACCGGGCGAGGCCAAGGCCCTGCCCCCGGCCGGCATCGGCCCCGACGCCTACCGGCGGGCCGCCGACGCCCTGCGCACCCTCGAGCGCAACGCCGAGGCCGCGGCCGCGGCAAAGGCCGCCGAGGAAGCCGCCGCCAAGAACGCCGCGAAGGACGCAGCGAGGAACGCCGCGAAGAACGCGCAGGACGCCGCGAAGAAGCAGAAGCCGGCCGCCAAGAAGACGACGAAGGCCGACGCGACCCCGCCGGTGCCGGCCGCCCGCCGAAAGGTGGCCCGCACCCAGGGCGGCTTCGACTTCTTCGGCAACGCCAAGAAGGACAAGCCGGTGGACGAGCAGGACCTGGCCGACGTGGTCGGCGAGGAGGCCCTCGCCGAGGCGGCCGCCGTCGACGAGGACGGCAAGGTCATAGACCTCACCGCCCACGACGAGACCGAGCAGATCGACGTGGCCGAACTGCGCACCGCGATCTCCTGACGGAGCCCCGGCCGGGGACGTCTCCTTGCCGACGTCTACTTGTCGATGTCGCCGACGACGAAGAACAGCGATCCCAGGATCGCCACCATGTCCGCGACGAGCGTCCCCGGCAGCAGCTCCACCAGCGCCTGGATGTTGTTGAAGGACGCCGACCGCAGCTTCAGCCGGTACGGCGTCTTCTCGCCCTTGGACACCAGGTAGTAGCCGTTGAGCCCCAGGGGGTTCTCCGTCCACACGTACGTCGAGCCCTCCGGCGCCTTGAGCACCTTGGGCAGCCGCTGGTTGATGGGGCCCGGGGGCAGCTCCGCCATCCGGTCCAGGCAGGCGTCCGCCAGCTCCAGCGCGTTGTGCGTCTGCTCCAGCAGGCACTCGAAGCGCGCCAGGCAGTCGCCCTCCTGCCGGGTGACGACCTTCAGCACGTCGCCCAGCTCGCCGTAGGCCAGGTACGGCTCGTCGCGGCGCAGGTCGAAGTCGACGCCGGAGGCCCGGGCGATCGGCCCGCTCACCCCGTAGGCGTGCACCGTCTCCGGCGTCAGCACGCCCACCCCCCGCGTACGGCCGCGGAAGATCTCGTTGCCGAGCACCAGCCGGTCGTAGACGTCCATCCGGGAGCGCACCTCGGCCACCGCGTGCCGGGCCCGGCCGAGCCAGCCGGCCGGCAGGTCCTCCTTCAGGCCGCCGACGCGGTTGAACATGTAGTGCATCCGGCCGCCGGAGATCTCCTCCATGACCGTCTGCAGTTCCTCGCGCTCGCGGAACGCGTGGAAGACGGGCGTGATCCCGCCGAGCTCCAGCGGGTAGGAGCCGAGGAACATCAGATGGTTGAGCACCCGGTTCAGCTCGGCCAGCAGGGTGCGCGTCCACACCGCCCGCTCGGGCACCTCCATGCCCAGCATGCGCTCGACGGCGATGACCACGCCCAGCTCGTTGGAGAACGCCGACAGCCAGTCGTGACGGTTGGCGAGCATGACGATCTGCCGGTAGTCGCGGGCTTCGAAGAGCTTCTCCGCCCCCCGGTGCATGTAGCCGATCACCGGCTCCGCCGAAATGATCCGCTCGCCGTCCAGGACGAGGCGCAGCCGCAGCACGCCATGGGTGGACGGGTGCTGAGGCCCGATGTTGAGCACCATGTCGGTGCTCTCCGCCGCGCCGCCGATGCCGACTGTCGTCTCCGTCATGGGAACAGTTTCTCAGCCCCGCCGGACGACCCGTCCCGGCCGTCACCGTCGGGCGCGCCCAGCACCTCGGCCACCACGGGCACACAGGCGTCACCGACCGGCTGCAGCAGCCAGCCGAAGCCGCCCAGCCCGCCCGGTGCCGTCAGCTCCGCCGCCTCCCCGGCGGTGCCCAGCGCCCGGACATAGGCGGCGGGATCGGAGGAGGCCAGCGAGAGCGGCGGCCTACCACCGTCCACGCCCAGGGCCTGCAGCGCCCGGCGCTGCGTGGTCACCGCGGCGCCCGTGCCGGGCCGGGCCGCGGCGCAGGCGTCCAGGGCGACGTGCGCGGTGATGTCGCAGCTGCCGTCCGGCACCGGCCGCACCTCGCGGCCGTCGCGGAAGCCGGCGAGAGTGCCGAAGGGCGGCCGGGTGGCGCGCTCGTGGGCGTAGTCCACGGCCACCGCGAGCCCGGCCCGCAGGCTGCCGACGGCGTGCGCCCAGGCGGTGTCGCGCGGGTGCCCGATCTCCGCCCGGCTCCCGGGCGGTGCGCCCTCCAGCGGCCACCAGCGGGCCAGCCATGCGGCATCCTCTCCCGCGACCGGCTCGCCCAGCAGCTCCTCACCGTCCTCGCCGACGAACACCCGGCGGGCGCTGCCCGCGCCGTCGGCCTCGGCAACGTCCACCGGAACGTTGTCCAGCCACTCGTTCGCGAACAGCAGTCCCTCGACGCCTTCGGGGACCTTTTCCAGCCAGACGACCCTCGGGTCCAGCCCGGCCGGGCGGTCCGCGATCTCGACCGCGTACGGGCGCAGCCGCGCCGCCAGATCCTGCGGGCACCGCTCCAGCACCGCGCGCACCAGCTCGCCCCGCCCGGCACCCACATCGGTGAAGGCCAGCTCCGCCGGGTGCCCCAGGGCCGCGTCCACCCGCCGCAGCAACTCCACGACCGCCCCGGCGAACAGCGGAGAGGCATGGACCGACGTACGGAAGTGGCCCGCCGGCCCCTCGGGGCGCCGGTAGAAGCCTCCGGGGCCGTACAGGGCGGCATCGGCCGCCTCCCGCCAGGTCCGCGTTCCGCCCGGGCCGCTGCTCGCACTCGCCATGTGCCCACGGTAAGCGGGAGCGTCCGGAGGCGACCCTCCACCTTGGGGAGTAGTCGCCCGGGGCATGGATCGCCCCCCGGGCTGACCCGGGCACCGACTCCGCATGCCTACGCTGGGTGACGTGCAGCGTCTCTACGACTTCCTCCGCAGACACCCCACCTGTGTGGACAGCTTCTGGGCCGTCCTGCTGCTGGGGATGAGCCTGCTGTCTGCGGCGGACTTCAGCGGCGGATCTCCGGCCGTGCCGGTCCTGCTGTCCCTGCCGCTGTGCCTCGTCGTGGCGCTGCGCCGCCGGGCCCCGCAGAAGATGCTGCTGCTCGCCACCGCCACCGGTGTGGCGCAGTTGGTGCTGAACCAGCCCGCAGGCGTCGCCGACTTCGCCATGCTCGTGATCGTCTACACGGTGGCGTCCGGGCACGTCCGCTGGGCCTCGCGCTTCGCCCTGGCCGGCAGCTTCGTGGCGGCACCGCTCGCCCAGCTGCGCTGGCCCAACGAGCACAACTCCCTCTCCACCAACCTCCTGGTGACCGTCTTCCTCGCGGTGCCCTTCCTGCTCGCCTGGGTGCTCGGCGACTCGATGCGCACCCGCCGCGCCTACTGGGCGCAAGTGGAGGAGCGGGCGAAGCGGCTGGAGAAGGAGCGCGAGCAGCAGGCGCGGATGGCGGTCACGGCCGAGCGCGCCCGGATCGCCCGCGAGCTGCACGACGTCGTCGCCCACAACGTGTCGGTCATGGTGGTGCAGGCCGACGGCGCGGCGTACGTGCTGGACGCCTCGCCCGATCAGGCGAAACAGGCGCTGTCGACGATCTCCGCCACCGGCCGCCAGGCCCTCGCCGAGATGCGCCGGCTGCTGGGCGTGCTGCGCACCGAGGAGGGCGGCGAACCGGGCGGCGAGTACGTGCCGCAGCCGGACGTGGAGCGGATCGGCGAGCTGGTGGAGCAGGTCCGCAGCGCGGGCCTGCCGGTGGACTTCAAGATCGAGGGCGCGCCGCGCCCGTTGCCCAGCGGCGTGGAGCTGACCGCCTACCGCATCGTGCAGGAGGCCCTGACCAACACCCGCAAGCACGGCGGCCCGGACGTGGGCGCCAGCGTGCGGCTGACGTACTTCGACGACGGCCTGGGGCTGCTGGTGGAGGACGACGGCCGGGGCGCGCAGCAGGAGCTGTACGAGGCGGGCGGCGCCGACGGCATGGGTCACGGCATGATCGGCATGCGCGAGCGCGTGGGCATGGTCGGCGGCACTCTGGACGCGGGGCCCCGCCCGGGCGGTGGCTTCCGCATCAGCGTGCTGCTGCCGATCAGGCCGGGCCGCTGACCCCGCCGCCACCATGGAACCCTCCATCGATCAACCCCCGCTCCTGCTCGATCCGTGAACCTGTGAAAGGGAACCCCGCATGGCGATCCGCGTGATGCTCGTCGACGACCAGGTGCTGCTGCGCACCGGCTTCCGCATGGTGCTGGCCGCCCAGCCCGACATGGAGGTCGTCGCCGAGGCCGGGGACGGTGCCGAGGCGCTCGAGGTGCTGGCCGGCACCGAGGTGGACGTGGTGCTGATGGACGTCCGCATGCCGCGGCTGGACGGGGTGGAGGCGACCCGCCGCATCTGCGCCCAGGACGATCCGCCCAAGGTGCTGATCCTGACCACCTTCGACCTCGACGAGTACGCCTTCTCCGCGCTCAAGGTCGGGGCCAGCGGCTTCATGCTCAAGGACGTGCCGCCCAACGAGCTGCTGGGCGCCATCCGGGCCGTGCACAGCGGCGACGCGGTGGTCGCGCCGAGCACCACCCGCCGGCTGCTCGACCGCTTCACCCCCATGCTGCCGAGCACCAGCGCCGAGCCGGTCAGCGCCGAGGTCTCCCGCCTGACCGAGCGGGAGCGCGAGGTCATGCTGCTGGTGGCCCAGGGCCTGTCCAACGGCGAGATCGCCGCCCGCCTGGTGCTGTCCGAGGCGACGGTGAAGACCCATGTCGGCCGGATCCTCACCAAGCTCGGCCTGCGGGACCGCGTGCAGGTCGTGGTGATGGCCTACGAGAGCGGTCTGGTCCGAGCCGGAGGCGGCGGAGCCGCCCAGTAGGGGCCTCCTCGAAGCGCCCCGTAGGGGCGCGGGGAACTGCGCGATGAGCCACAGCGTGCCCGCAGTCGGACTGCCGTGCCTCGGCCGCGGGCCGTCGCCGGCCGATCGCGCCCACGCGGCGGCAGCCGCAGATCGGCACTGCCCCCCGCTCCTACGGGGCACCGCATGATCCGCCGGACACGGCCTACCGCAGGACGCCCTCCAGGAAGTCGCTGCCGAGCCGTGCCACCACGGTCAGGTCCAGCTGGTGGAGCACGTACCGGCCGCGGCGCCGGGTGGTCAGCAGGCCCGCCTTCTTCAGCACGGATATGTGCCGCGAGACCTCCGGCGCGCTGATGTCGTGCGCCGTGGCCAGCTCGCCCGTGGTGTACGCGGAGCGGGCCAGGTAGCGGCACATCCGTATGCGCATCGGGTGGGACAGGGCCTCCAGGCGCAGCTTGAGCAGCTCCAGGGACTCCGGCCCGGGCAGCTCCGCCGCGGCCACGGGGTAGTGGATCACCGGCCGCCAGCCGGGGGCGTGCAGCACCCACACATGGGGCCAGCCGAAGGAGGACGGCACGAAGGTCACGCCCGGGCCGATGGCGGGGTCGACCGCCGTGGTCCGGCCGTTGCCGAGCTTGTCGACGTTGATCCGGGTGCCGTCCTCGGTCAGCGTCACCGCGGGCGAGACCTCCGCGAGGGCCTCGGTCAGGCCCTTGCGGCGCAGCACCTCGGTCTTGTGCCGGGCGTCGGCGGTCAGTTGCACGCGCACCCGCTGCCAGGTGTCGTTGAAGAAGGCGTCGGCGCAGTCCTCGAAGAGCCGCCGCAGCCAGGCACGCACGGCCGGCGGGTCGTCCAGGATCCGGCGGGCGAACTCCACCGCCCGGGGCCCGCGCGCCATGGCGCGCTCCATCGCGTAGTGCCGGGCCTCGGCGTCCACCAGGGGGGACGGCCCGGGCCGGCTGTAGCGGCTGGAGCACGAGATCTCCAGCGCCGCGTTGACGAACACCTCGTCGTCGAGCCGGTCGAGCAGGTCCAGGTCCTCGGCGAGGGTGGCGCCGGGCACGCCCTGCGTGTGCGGCAGCGCGGCGCACGGCAAGGAGATGTCGGAGAACGTCGAACGCCACAGGAAGTCCGCCTCGCACAGGCGGTCCGCGAGGTCCGGCTTGAGGGCGGAGTTGGTCGCGGTGGTCCAGCCGTGCAGCCCCGGGTGGTGCACCGGCTCGGCCAGCGCGTGCAGGGCGGCGCACAGCTCGGCCAGCGGGGACGCCCGGAAGACCATGCGCTCGGGCGGCAGCCCCGCAATGTCGATCATGACGCTCATGGGCTCATCGTGCCTCTCTCCCGGCGGGCCGGGCCGTCATTTGACGTTCCTCGTCAATCCATGCGCAAGCGGCGTCGGAGGCGGCCCACCGTGGAGTGCATGAACGCAACCCAGCAGCACCTGCTCGACCTCTACCGCTCCGCCTCCCACCAGGACCCGGCCCCTCCGGCGCCGGGCACCGCCGACCTGCGGACCCTGCGGGAAGTGCGCACCTGGTGGCGGTTCCGGGCAGTGGTGGACGAGCGCGTCGCCGCTCGCCGTGCCCACTGGACGGCCCTGCTCTCCAGGCTCCGCCCGGCCACGACGCCTCGCCCGGCCGCTGCCCCTTCCTCACCGGCCTCCGCCCGCCCGCTCCGGCCGGTCGAGCCGGTCCAGCAGGGCGCCGACCGCCTCGCGGACGTCTGCAGCCGTCCAGGCCAGAGCTGACTCGGCCACGGTGACCTCCGTGAACGCCAGCCCCGGCACCGGCACCGGCGCCGGCATCCAGCGGCCGCCGAAGAGCGTCGTGCGCGTCTCCTCCGCCAGCCGTGTCCCCGCCGCGGTCAGCGCGTCCGCCTCATAGGGCAGCCACACCTGGAACTGATGGGTGTGCGGCACCTCCGGGTGCACCCGCGACCACGGCACCCCGGCCTCGGCGAACCCCTCCCGCAGGGCGCCCGCGACCACCTTGGCGTGCGCCACGTATTCCGGCAGCCGGGGCAGCTCCCGCTCCAGCCCCGCCAGCGCGGACAGCGCCGCCGGCCACTGCTGGAAGAGGGTGCCGCCGTAGCGGTGCCGCCACGTCTTCGCCTCCTCGATCAAGGCCGCCGGGCCCGCCAGCGCGGCGCCCGAGACGCCCCCGAGCGACTTGTAGAAGGAGACGTACACCGAGTCCGCCAGGGCCGCTATCTCCTGCAGCCCCACCCCGAAGTGCTCGGTGGACTCCCACAGCCGCGCCCCGTCGAAGTGGACGACCGCCTCCCGCTCCCGGGCGGCCTCGACCACCTCGACCAGCTCCTCCCAGGTCGGCAGCAGGAACCCGGCATCGCGCAGGGGCAGCTCCAGGGTCAGCGTGCCGAAGGGCTCCGCCAGCTCGCGGATCTCGTCCGCCGTCGGCGTCCGCGGCTCATCGGTGGTGTGCACCCCGCGCAGGCCGCTGACCTGCGCATAGGCGCTGCGCTCGAATCTCTCCAGGTGCGAGAGCGGGTGCAGGGCCACCGTCGGGTTGCCCGTCCGCCCCGCCCAGCAGCGCAGCGCCACCTGCTGGGCCATCGTGCCCGTGGGGAAGAACGCGGCCGCCTCCATGCCGAGCAGCTCGGCGACCCGCTCCTCCAGCCGGGCCACGACACCGTCGCCGTACATGTCGGGGCGATCGTCCATGGCGTACAGCTCCGGGGCCGTCTCGGCCAGGTCGCTCAGGAGCTCGCCCAGGGACACCCCCATCCGGCCGCCCGACAGCACCCGTTCGGAGCCGCGCACGGCAGCGATCCTGCGGGCCAAGGTCATCTCGTCGCTCATGGGGAGAGCATGGCCCGGCACCCGGCTCGGCTGCGACGGGATATCCACAGTCCAGGGCTGCAGTACGACAATCCACCGTGCGGTGTGATGGTCCTTCCACCCCTGTGGACAGCCGGGAGGGCGCGCGCCACGCCTCGCGTAGCATGACAAAGGAATCGTCCGGTACCCCCGCGGACTGGAACGGAAGGCACCCCGCCGCGTGAACGCACCTCATTCCCCGGACCACCCGGGCCCCCAGGACCGCCCGGCCCGGCTCGCCGTCGGCGTCGTCGGCGCCGGCCGCGTGGGCCCCGCCCTCGCCGCCTCGCTGCAGCTCGCAGGGCACCGACCGGTCGCGGTCTCGGCGGTCTCGGACGCCTCCCTGCGGCGCGCCGCCGCCCTGCTGCCCGACGTCCCCGTCATGGCGCCCGCCGATGTGCTCGCCCACGCCGACCTCGTCCTGCTCACCGTGCCCGACGACGCGCTGCCCGGCCTGGTCGCCGGGCTCGCCGAGACCGGCGCCGTGCGCCCCGGCCAGCTCCTGGTGCACACCTCCGGCCGCCACGGCACCGCCGTGCTCGCCCCGGCCACCCGCGCCGGCGCCCTGCCGCTGGCCCTGCACCCGGCCATGACCTTCACCGGCACCCCCGTCGACGTCCAGCGCCTGGCCGGCTGCTCGTTCGGTGTCACGGCCCCCCAGGAGCTGCGGCTGGCGGCGGAGGCCCTCGTCATCGAGATGGGCGGCGAGCCGGAGTGGATCGAGGAGTCCGCCCGCCCGCTCTACCACGCGGCCCTCGCCATCGGCGCCAACCACCTGGTCACCCTGGTGGCCCAGTCCATGGAGCTGCTGCGCACCGCGGGCGTCGAGCACCCCGCCCGCATGCTCGGCCCGCTCCTGGGCGCCGCCCTCGACAACGCCCTGCGCAGCGGTGACGCCGCCCTGACCGGCCCGGTCGCACGCGGCGACGCCGGCACCGTGGCCGCCCACATCGAGCAGCTGCGCACCCACGCGCCCCAGGCCGTCGCCGGGTACCTGGCCATGGCCCGTACGACCGCCGACCGCGCGCTCGCGCACGGCCTGCTCAAACCCGAACTGGCGGAGGACCTGCTCGGCGTCCTCGCGGACGGAGGCAACCAGTGACCACCCGGCTCATCCGTACCGCCGAGGAGCTGCAGGCGCTCCCGGGCGGCGGCCGCCGCGCCGTCGTGATGACCATGGGCGCCCTGCACGAGGGCCACGCCACCTTGATCCGCACCGCGCGGCAGGCCGCCGGCCCCGAGGGCCAGGTCGTCGTCACCGTCTTCGTCAATCCCCTGCAGTTCGGGGTCGGCGAGGACCTCGACCGCTATCCCCGCACCCTCGACGCCGACATGGTCGTCGCCCGGGAGGCCGGGGCCGACCTCGTCCTCGCCCCTTCCGTCGAGGAGGTCTACCCCGGCGGCGAGCCCCAGGTGCGCGTCACCGCAGGTCCCATGGGCGAGCGCCTGGAAGGCGCCTCGCGTCCCGGGCACTTCGACGGCATGCTCACCGTCGTCGCCAAGCTGCTGCACCTGACCCGTCCCGACGTCGCCCTCTTCGGCCAGAAGGACGCCCAGCAGCTGGCCCTGATCCGGCGCATGGTGCGCGACCTGAACTTCCCCGTCGAGATCCTCGGCGTGCCCACGGTCCGCGAAGGCGACAACCTCGCGTTGTCGAGCCGCAACCGCTATCTCTCCGAGGCCGACCGGGTCACCGCACTCGCCCTGTCCAGGGCCCTGTTCGCCGCGGAGGCCGAGGCGCCGCGCGGCGCCGCTGCCGTACGGCGCGCCGCGCAGGACGTGCTGACGGAGGCGGCCGGCCTGCAGCCACCCCTGCAGCTGGACTACGCCGCCCTGGTCGACCCGGCCGACTTCACCGAGGTCCCCGACGACCACACCGGCGAGGCCGTCCTGGCCGTCGCCGCCAAGGTGGGCACCACCCGCCTGATCGACAACCTCCCCCTGACCCTGGGACCGACCCCGCTGGGAGCGACGCGATGACCGGCATACGACTGACCGCCCCCCGCCCCGGCTGGGCGGTCGACGCCGACGTCGTCGTCATCGGCTCCGGCGTCGCCGGGCTGACCGTCGCACTGCGCTGCGCCGCAGCCGGCGCCCGGGTCACGGTCGTCACCAAGGCACGCCTGGACGCCGGCTCCACCCGCTGGGCCCAGGGCGGCATAGCCGCCGCGCTCGGCGAGGGCGACACCCCCGAGCAACACCTCGACGACACCCTGGTCGCCGGCGCCGGGCTGTGCTCGGAGGAGGCCGTGCGCACCCTCGTCACCGAGGGCCCCGACGCCGTGCGCCGCCTCATCTCCACCGGCGCCCGCTTCGACACCGACGCCGGCACCGGCGAGATCCTGCTGACCCGCGAGGGCGGCCACCACCGCAACCGCATCGCCCACGCCGGCGGCGACGCCACCGGCGCCGAGATCTCCCGCGCCCTGGTCGAGGCCGTGCGCGCCGCGGGCATCGAGACGATCGAGCACGCCCTCGTGCTGGACCTGCTCAAGGACGCCGAGGGCCGCGCGGCCGGCGTCTCCCTGCACGTCATGGGCGAGGGTCAGCACGACGGCGTGGGCGCGGTGCGCGCCCGGTCCGTGGTGCTGGCCACCGGCGGCATGGGCCAGGTGTTCTCCGCGACCACCAACCCGGCGGTCTCCACCGGTGACGGCGTGGCGCTGGCCCTGCGCGCCGGTGCCGAGGTCTCGGACCTGGAGTTCGTGCAGTTCCACCCCACCGTGCTGTGGCTGGGCCCCGACGCCGAGGGCCAGCAGCCGCTGGTCTCCGAGGCGGTGCGCGGCGAGGGCGCCCATCTGGTGGACGCCGACGGCCACCGCTTCATGGTCGGCGCGCACGAGCTGGCCGAGCTCGCCCCGCGCGACATCGTGGCCAAGGGCATCATGCGGCGCATGCAGGAGAAGGGCGCCGAGCACATGTACCTCGACGCCCGGCACTTCGGCGCGCAGAAGTGGGAGCAGCGCTTCCCCACCATCCTCGCCGCCTGCCGCTCGCACGGCATCGACCCGGTCACCCAGCTCGTCCCGGTCGCGCCGGCGGCCCACTACGCCTCCGGCGGGGTGCGCACCGACCTGCACGGCCGTACGACCGTGCCGGGGCTGTACGCGTGCGGCGAGGTCGCCTGCACCGGTGTGCACGGCGCGAACCGCCTGGCGTCGAACTCGCTGCTGGAGGGCCTGGTCTTCGCCGAGCGCATCGCCGATCACATCGGCGGGCGCATCGCCGACCTGCCCGAGGCCCAGCAGCCCGCACCGGCCGCCGAGCCCGCTCCGGAGGGCACCGAGCTGCGGCTCGTCGCACCCGAGGCCCGTACGGCGATCCAGCGCGCCATGACCCGGGGCGCCGGCGTCCTGCGCTCCGCGGAGTCCCTGAGCCGTACGGCCGCCGAGCTCGCCCGCATCCGCGACGGCGTCGACAAGGCCGTCGTCCCGGGCACGGAGGCGTGGGAGACCACCAACCTCCTGCTGGTCTCACAAGTACTTGTCGAAGCCGCGCTGCGCCGCGAGGAGACCCGCGGCTGCCACTGGCGCGAGGACCGCCCGGACCGCGACGACGAGCACTCCCGCCGTCACCTGCTCCTGGCCCTGCGCCCGGACCGCACCCTCGCCGTGTCCGCCACGGCAACGGCCGCCTTCCCACCCGTCACTCCTGCCGCCGCCTCCGAGGAGAACACCGTGAGCACGTCCGAAGACCGCCCCCTGCACCAGATCGGCCGCCCCGGCCAGGAGGCCGCCGAGGCCACGGCCGGCGGCTGCGGCGACGCCTGCGGCTGCGCGGGCGAGGAGTTCGGCGAGGGCACCCTCGAGTGCGGCCTCGACCCGGAGCTGGCGGCCCTGCTGGTCGCCTCCGGCCTGGACCCGCTGCAGGTCGAGGACATCGCGCACCTGGCCATCGAGGAGGACCTCGACGGCGGCGTCGACGTCACCAGCGTCGCCACCATCGCCGAGGACGCGGTGGCCACCGGCGACTTCACCGCCCGCGAGGCCGGCACGATCGCCGGCCTGCGCGTGGCGGAGGCGATCCTGTCGGTGGTGGCCACCGACGAGTTCGAGGTCGAGCGGCACGTCGCGGACGGCGACCGGGTGGAGGCCGGCCAGAAGCTGCTGACCGTGCGCACGCGCACCCGCGACCTGCTGACCGCCGAGCGCAGCATGCTCAACCTCCTGTGCCGCCTGTCCGGCATCGCCACCGCGACCCGCGCCTGGGCCGACGCGCTGGAGGGCACCGGCGCCGCGGTGCGCGACACCCGCAAGACGACGGTCGGCCTGCGCGCCCTGGAGAAGTACGCGGTGCGCTGCGGCGGCGGCGTCAACCACCGCATGTCGCTGTCGGACGCCGCGCTGGTCAAGGACAACCACGTCGTCGCCGCCGGCGGGGTGGCCGAGGCGTTCCGCGCGGTGCGCAGGGAGTTCCCCGGCCTGCCCATCGAGGTCGAGGTCGACCGGATCGACCAGATCGAGCCGGTGCTCGCCGAGGGCGCCGACCTGATCATGCTCGACAACTTCACCCCCGAGCAGACCCGCGAGGCCGTGGAACTGGTCGCCGGCCGTGCCAAGCTGGAGTCCTCCGGACGGCTGACGCTGGCCAACGCCCGGGCCTACGCCGGGACCGGCGTCGACTACCTGGCGGTCGGCGGGCTCACCCACTCGTCGCCCATCCTGGACATCGGGCTGGACCTGAGGGAAGAGAGCGCCTGATGCTGCTCACGATCGACGTCGGCAACACCCAGACCGTCCTCGGCCTGTTCGACGGCGAGGACATCGTCGAGCACTGGCGCATCTCCACCGACCCGCGCCGCACCGCCGACGAGCTGGCCGTCCTGCTGCAGGGGCTGATGGGCCGCCACCCGCTGCTCGGCGACGAGCTGGGCGACGGCATCGAGGGCATCTGCATCTGCTCGACCGTGCCCTCGGTGCTGCACGAGATGCGCGAGGTGACCCGCCGCTACTACGGCGACGTGCCCGCGCTGCTGATCGAGCCCGGTGTGAAGACCGGCGTGCCGATCCTGATGGACAACCCCAAGGAGGTCGGCGCCGACCGCATCATCAACGCGGTGGCGGCCGTCGAGCTGTACGGCGGCCCGTCCATCGTCGTCGACTTCGGCACCGCCACCACGTTCGACGCGGTCAGTGCCCGTGGCGAGTACGCCGGCGGGGTGATCGCCCCGGGCATCGAGATCTCCACGGAGGCGCTGGGCGTACGCGGCGCCCAGCTGCGCAAGATCGAGATCGCCCGGCCGCGCAGCGTCATCGGCAAGAACACCGTCGAGGCCATGCAGTCCGGCATCCTGTACGGCTTCGCCGGCCAGGTGGACGGCGTCGTCGGCCGGATGGCGAGGGAGCTGGCGGACGACCCGGACGACGTCACCGTCATCGCCACCGGCGGCCTGGCACCGCTGGTGCTGGGCGAGGCGACGGTCATCGACGAGCACGAGCCCTGGCTGACACTGATCGGTCTGCGTCTGGTCTACGAGCGCAACATGATGCGCGGCTGACCGCCCCCCGCGGCTGCCCCCCCCCCGCGGCTGCCCCCCCCCGCGGCTGACCGTGCCCCGCGGCCGACCGGCCCCCGCGGCCGACCGGCCCCCGCGGCCGGCCGTGCCTGCGGCCGACCGCCCCCGGCGGGGCCCGCCCCTGCGGCCGTGCCACGCCGGGGGGCGGGGCTCAGCGGATTTTGTCCGTTTAGCACTTAAAGTCGCCCCATGCCCACGCCCTATGGATCCCGCGGCGGCATGGCGTTCAGCGCGGACGAGCTGCGCGTGCTGCGCCGTGCCCTCGACATCGCACTCCGCCCCCACTCCTCCACCGGCCGTCCCGGGCCCGCCCGGGACGCGGAGGTGAGGGACTGCCTCCGGCTCGCCGAGGCCGTGGCCGAGGCCGGCCGGGAAGGCGACAGGCTGCACGCCTTCCTGGTCGCCGACCTCGACCGGCACCGCTCCGCCCTGCCCGGCGCCGCCCCCGGCTACCTGCGGCGCCTGCAGGACGCCCTGGCGGGCGGCCACCGGCCCGAGCGGGCGGACCTCGCCGCCCTGCGCTCGCTGTGCGCCCTGCCCGCCGGGCCCCGGGAGACCGCGCGCCGGCAGGCCCTGCTGGCCCGCTGCACGGAGCTGGCCGGCGAGCAGGAGCCCGCCCGGCAGCCCCGTCCGGCTCCGCCCTCCAAGCCCGCCCCGACGCCCCCGCCGGCGGCTCCCTCGCCCAAGCCGCCCCGGCCGGACCGGCCCATTCCCACCCCGGGCGAGGTCTTCCCGCCCCGCCGCAAACCCGCGCCGCCGGCCGGGTCCCGGCTGGCCGGTGCCCGCCACTGACGTACGCCGCACGCCCGCCCGTTTCGCCCCACCCGGTCGGTGGGGCGAAACGGGCGGGCGCGTACTCTGGACGGGTCGCTCGCAGCACCACCGATCCAGAAGGAGCCGACGGCCATGGACTATGTCGCCGCGCTGGTCCCGCCCGTGGTGATGGCGGTCGCCTTCACCGCGCTCGTCGTCACGATCGTCAAGAGCCAGGGCGGGGCGAACAAGGCCAAGGAGGACGCCATCGTCGACGCGGCCCTCGCCCGCGCCGAGGCGGCGAAGCAGACCGGCGCCTGAGCCGCCCGGGGCCTCGGCCCCGCACCGACACCGGGTGTACGGACCGCGCAGCGGTCCGTACACCCTTTTTGCCGCCCGGATTGCCGCGCCGATAAACCGGCATTCAAGACATCTCCCACTATTATTCGCGTGTGGTTCGACGCCTGGGTGAACTGGAAGACGCCGTGATGACGCGCGTGTGGGAGTGGAACCGGCCGGTCACCGTTCGGGAAGTCCTGGAAGACCTTCAGCAGGAACGGTCCATCGCCTACACCACGGTGATGACCGTAATGGACAACCTGTATCAGAAGGGCTGGCTGCGCCGGGAAGCCGAAGGGCGGGCCTATCGATATGAGGCGGTCTCGAACCGCGCCGCCTACTCGGCCGCACTGATGAACGAAGCCTGGTCGCTCAGCGACAACCCCGCGGCCGCTCTCGTCGCCTTCTTCGGCATGATGTCGGCCGAACAACGCGAAGCGCTGCGCGACGCGATCCGGGTCGTGCAACTGGACGGGCCCGACGAGACCCCGGGAGAGCCGGGGCGATAGCGTCCGGACATGCCGCGTCTCTCAAAAGCCGTCACCGTCCGCAGGGCCCGCACCAGCGATGTGCCCGCCGTCCGCCGGCTCATCAACGCCTACGCGCGCGACCGCATCCTCCTCGACAAAGCCACGGTGACGCTTTACGAGGACATCCAGGAGTTCTGGGTGGCCGAGCGGGACGAGGACGCCACCGTCATCGGCTGCGGGGCCCTGCACGTGATGTGGGAAGACCTCGCCGAGGTGCGCACGCTGGCCGTCGACCCGGAGGCCAAGGGCACCGGAGTGGGCCACCAGCTGCTGGAGAAGCTCGTCCGGACGGCGCGCTGGCTGGGCGTGCGGCGCATTTTCTGCCTCACCTTCGAAGTGGACTTCTTCGCGAAGCACGGCTTCGTCGAGATCGGCGAGACCCCCGTGGACCGTGATGTCTACAGCGAGCTGCTGCGTTCCTATGACGAGGGCGTTGCCGAGTTCCTGGGTCTCGAACGAGTGAAGCCGAACACCCTTGGCAACAGCCGGATGCTTCTGCATCTGTGATCGCGGTCCCTATGTCCGAATCGCGCCCCTATCGCGCGGGCCCGGAAGCCATCGTTCCCATGCGGATGCCCGGCTGAACCTTCCCGGGGGGTTTGTGTTTTTCCGGGAAAGGCGGTTTGCTATTCCTCCGTAATCCCTTTTCCGCTGACGAAAGGAATCCCCCGTGGCGCAGAAGGTTCAGGTCCTTCTTGTCGACGACCTCGACGGCGGCGAGGCCGACGAGACGGTGACGTTCGCCCTGGATGGCAAGTCCTACGAGATCGACCTCACCACGGACAACGCGGACAAGCTGCGCGAGGCGCTCGCCGACTACGTGAAGGCCGCCCGCCGCACCGGTGGCCGTGCCGCCGCCGCCCGCGGCAAGGGTCGTGCCGTCGCGACCGCCGGCGCCCAGGACACCGCCAAGATCCGCGCCTGGGCGAAGGAGAACGGCTACAACGTCAACGACCGTGGCCGTGTCCCCGCCGACATCCGCGAGGCGTACGAGAAGGCCAACGGCTGACCGTCCGCCCCGTCCGGTGGCCGATCACTGCGCGCCGCCGCGGCGCGCAGCAGCCGGGTCCGGTGGCACTCCGTGGCCGCCGCGCCCACGAGCCGTACGAGATCGGGGGCGCCCGCCCCGTCCCCGAGGCCGGTGACCGGCAACGTGGTCTCGACCTCGCACCCGGGCTCCGGAGGCCGCACCCAGACGGCCTCCACAGCCCTTCCCGGGCCGCCCACGGCGCCGTGGGCGGCGGCCCCGCCCTCCGGGGCGCAGCCGGGCCCCGCCGCGCCCACAGGGGCCGGAGCGGGGATCCTGCCGCCGCGCCCCAGCGCGCTCAGCTCCAGGGCGATGCCGCTCCACTCCAGCCAGGTGAGCAGCCCGGGCAGCTCCTCCGCGCTTCCCGGGGCGGTCAGGAACCACATCCTGCCGGCCCGCCCGTCCAGCGCCACCGGCCCGGTGGCCGGGACGCGGGCGAGCACCGCGACGCCCGCCTCGGCGGGCATCCCGAGGGCGTCGAACCGGACGCCGGTCAGCAGCTCGACGGGCCGCCCGGCCGCGGTCGGCGCCGTGGGCCAGCCGAGGACGCACTCGTACCACTGGCGGTGGCGGCGCCAGTGCCCCGGGCCCGCCCCTGCCGGGGGCGGCTCGTCCAAGGGGCGGCACGGGCGCGGAAGGACTACCGTCATGAACGGTGCAACTGTGGAAAGCCCAAGAGGTTACGCAGTGTGGAGAGTTGGGCACGCTGCGTATAAGACCTCCGGGGCGCACAGGCGCTCCGGGTGGTGCGGGGGTGTTCGCCCGTAGCGGATGCGGAGGGGTCGCGCCGCATGGAGTGCCGGTGGCCAGGGGTAGGACATTCCCCGTAGGAAGAGGCGGTAATGCGGGGGCTGGGGCGTATTGCCGGGGGGTTCCGCCCCGTCGCGGGCGGGCGCGCCGGGAAGGCCCGGCGTTCGCCGTCGGCGTAGTGGTGGTGGGCGTATATGCCTGGCCTGCGGGAACATCGTCTCCCACCATCGGGTTGGAGGAGATGTCGGCTGTTCGGCAGCAGGTTTCCCCGCCAACGCGGGGGTGATCCGGACGGGTGTCGGCAGTTGGAATGAGCTGTCCCGCCCAGCGGGACTAGCATGCGGAAGGACAGGGAGGGGACCGACCCCTTACTGCCTGACCGCTCTGAGGAGCGATTAACGATGTTCGAGAGGTTCACCGACCGCGCGCGGCGGGTTGTCGTCCTGGCTCAGGAAGAAGCCCGGATGCTCAACCACAACTACATCGGCACCGAGCACATCCTCCTGGGCCTGATCCACGAGGGTGAGGGTGTCGCCGCTAAGGCCCTGGAGAGCCTCGGGATTTCGCTCGAGGCGGTCCGCCAGCAGGTGGAGGAGATCATCGGCCAGGGCCAGCAGGCCCCGTCCGGCCACATTCCCTTCACCCCCCGTGCCAAGAAGGTCCTGGAGCTGTCGCTCCGCGAGGCCCTTCAGCTCGGCCACAACTACATCGGCACCGAGCACATCCTGCTCGGCCTGATCCGCGAGGGCGAGGGCGTCGCCGCCCAGGTCCTCGTGAAGCTGGGCGCCGACCTGAACCGGGTGCGGCAGCAGGTCATCCAGCTGCTCTCCGGCTACCAGGGCAAGGAAGCCGCCACGGCCGGCGGCCCCGCCGAGGGCACCCCCTCGACGTCCCTCGTTCTGGACCAGTTCGGCCGCAACCTCACCCAGGCGGCCCGCGAATCCAAGCTCGACCCGGTCATCGGGCGCGAGAAGGAGATCGAGCGGGTCATGCAGGTGCTGTCCCGCCGCACCAAGAACAACCCCGTCCTCATCGGCGAGCCCGGCGTCGGCAAGACCGCCGTCGTCGAGGGCCTGGCCCAGGCCATCGTCAAGGGGGAGGTGCCCGAGACCCTCAAGGACAAGCACCTCTACACCCTCGACCTCGGCGCGCTGGTCGCCGGCTCCCGCTACCGCGGTGACTTCGAGGAGCGCCTGAAGAAGGTGCTCAAGGAGATCCGCACCCGCGGCGACATCATCCTGTTCATCGACGAGCTGCACACCCTGGTCGGCGCGGGCGCCGCCGAGGGCGCCATCGACGCCGCCAGCATTCTCAAGCCGATGCTGGCCCGCGGCGAGCTGCAGACCATCGGTGCCACCACGCTCGACGAGTACCGCAAGCACCTGGAGAAGGACGCCGCGCTCGAGCGCCGCTTCCAGCCCATCCAGGTCGCCGAGCCGTCGCTGCCGCACACCATCGAGATCCTCAAGGGTCTGCGCGACCGCTACGAGGCGCACCACCGCGTCTCCATCACCGACGAGGCCCTGGTCCAGGCGGCCACCCTCGCCGACCGCTACATCTCCGACCGCTTCCTGCCGGACAAGGCGATCGACCTGATCGACGAGGCCGGCTCCCGGATGCGCATCCGCCGGATGACCGCTCCGCCGGACCTCCGCGAGTTCGACGAGAAGATCGCCGACGTGCGCCGGGAGAAGGAGTCGGCCATCGACTCCCAGGACTTCGAGAAGGCCGCCTCCCTGCGCGACAAGGAGAAGCAGCTCCTGGCCGCCAAGGCCAAGCGGGAGAAGGAGTGGAAGGCCGGCGACATGGACGTCGTCGCCGAGGTCGACGGCGAGCTGATCGCCGAGGTGCTGGCCACCGCCACGGGCATCCCGGTCTTCAAGCTCACCGAGGAGGAGTCCTCGCGCCTGCTGCGCATGGAGGACGAGCTGCACAAGCGCGTCATCGGCCAGAAGGACGCCATCAAGGCGCTCTCCCAGGCCATCCGGCGCACGCGTGCGGGCCTGAAGGACCCCAAGCGTCCGGGCGGATCGTTCATCTTCGCCGGCCCCTCCGGTGTCGGTAAGACCGAGCTGTCCAAGACGCTCGCGGAGTTCCTCTTCGGCGACGAGGACGCGCTGATCTCCCTCGACATGTCGGAGTTCAGCGAGAAGCACACCGTCTCCCGCCTCTTCGGCTCCCCGCCCGGTTACGTGGGCTACGAGGAGGGCGGCCAGCTCACCGAGAAGGTGCGCCGCAAGCCGTTCTCCGTCGTCCTCTTCGACGAGGTCGAAAAGGCCCACCCGGACATCTTCAACTCGCTCCTGCAGATCCTGGAGGACGGTCGCCTGACCGACTCCCAGGGCCGCGTGGTCGACTTCAAGAACACCGTCATCATCATGACGACGAACCTCGGCACCCGGGACATCTCCAAGGGCTTCAACCTGGGCTTCGCCGCCCAGGGCGACGTCAAGACCGGGTACGAGCGGATGAAGGCGAAGGTCAACGAAGAGCTCAAGCAGCACTTCCGGCCGGAGTTCCTCAACCGTGTCGACGACACGGTGGTCTTCCACCAGCTGTCGCAGGAAGACATCATCCAGATCGTCGACCTGATGATCGCCAAGGTGGACGAGCGGCTGAAGGACCGCGACATGGGCATCGAGCTCAGCGCGGACGCCAAGCAGCTCCTGGCGAAGAAGGGCTACGACCCGATCCTGGGCGCCCGCCCGCTGCGCCGGACCATCCAGCGCGAGATCGAGGACGTCCTCTCGGAGAAGATCCTCTTCGGCGACCTGCGCCCCGGCCACATCGTGGTCGTCGGCACGGAGGGCGAGGGCGAGGAGAAGAAGTTCACCTTCCGCGGCGAGGAGAAGTCGGCCCTGCCCGACACCCCGCCGGTGGAGTCGGCGACCGGCGGTGCCGGCCCGAACCTCTCGAAGGACGCCTAAAGGCGCGTAGCGCCCCTTGGCGGCCCAGCAAACAGGCGGCCCCGGAACCGTGTGCAGCACGGCTTCCGGGGCCGACCCGTTTTTCGGCTAATCGCCGGCGTCGAGCCCGGCGCCCCTGACCTCCAGACGGTCGCCGAAACGGTCGGCGTCGATCAGCTCCAGCTCGTTGTCCGAATGCCCCGGCCACACTTCCAAGGGCTCGGGGAGCACCGGCAGGCCGGAAAGATCGAGCACGATGCGACCGGGCAGGAGACTCGTCAGCCGCAGCGTGCGAAGACCGGGGAAAACCGTGAAGAGCGTCGCGTCCACGCGAGGCTCGTCGCACAGGGTGAGAGCCACCGACCTGACCTCGGGCAGGGGAGCGACCCCGGCGAGAACGCGAGCGCTGTCCAATCGGACCTTCAGGCTGCGCAGCTGCGAAAGCCCGGCCAGTTTTCCGAGATCTTTCGGAGCGGCCAGCGGTACGGCGAGGCTCAGCGACTGAAGCCCCGTCCAGCAGTCGATGCCGTCCAGATCGAGCGGGGCGCCCGTATCGCCGGAGACCCATAGTCGCGAAACGCCCGGGTGCGGTGGCGGAAGCCTGTTTCTCGCATCGCTCCACACCGAGTCCAAGGACAGGAGCGAGAGGTCGGCGAGACCGGCGATGGTTTCGACGGCCGGGTGGGGGAGTCGTACATGGCGCAGGTGCAGGGCGCGTACGGAAGTCCTCTGCAGGGCCGTGATGTCGCGGACCCCTGGACACTCGGAAAGTTTCAGCTCTTCGAGGTCCGGATGGTCCGCGAGGAAGCCGAGATCGTGCAGTGCCTGGTTGCGCCGGATGTCCAAGGAGCGAATCGCCCGTCCGGCGAATGCCCGGGCCAGGCTCTCATGCGGATGATCGCCCCGGATCCGGAAAGAGCCGACCGGACCCAGGGAGGGAATCACCTCAAGCCTGGACGCGGACCCCACGGCGATCAGAATGTTGTGCAGGTCCATAGGAGCGAGAACCTGCTCCGCATACATCCGGGCGTCCATGCGTGACCACGCGTCGGCCACCTTGTGCCGGACGGTCCTGGACTTGAGTCTTCCGAAAGGCGCCAGTGACGGGATCGCCGCGTCGCCCAGCTGCGAGAGCAGGTGCACGACGTGCAGGGCGGCCCTTCTGCGAATGCCCTCGGCGTCGGGGAGGACCGACAGGACGTCCGGCCCGAGCGAGCTCAGGAGTTCGACGTCCCGGTCGCCGAGGGGAGGGCCGAGCTCCTTGACCTTCCTCCACACCTCGTCGTGCTGCTCTTCGTCGAGATAGCGCGCGCTTTGGGCGCACTCCGCCGCCAGCGTGCGCAGCGACCAGCGGGCCTCCCGCTCGGATGCGGCGTCACCGGCCGCGATCAGCCCGGCGACGACCCGGCGTACTTCACCGCGTCCGCAGTGGCCGATCACCAGCCGGACGACGTCCTGCCACTGTTCCTCCGCGGCGTGCGACAGCAGTTCGTCGAGGCTGTCGCTGTCCTGGAATTCCTTGGCGGCGAGATAGTCCTGGAACGTCCGGTGAATGAAATGAAGGGAGTCCGTGGCGCGCTCCTGGAGAAGCCCGCTGCGGTTGAGCAAATGCGCCAGGACCTGCTCCGCCGATCCCTGCTCGCGGACCTTGCGCAGGCCCTGCAGCGCGGCTTCCAGCTGGCGGACGGCCTGCTCGTGCGACAGCTCGGCGCGTCCGTTGCGCACCAGCCAGATGGCGATCCGCTGCAGGAGCTGGCGGCTTTCCTCGACGTCCAGGGCGATGCCTTCCGGCGTGCCGATGCGGCGGTGCGCGTCACGGTTGCCGAGGAGCATGGCAAGGGCCGCCTCGTAGAGGTGCCAGCGCGTGCGGGGGAGCAGACCGCTGCGGCGGCGGTGCAGGGCGCAGATGACGGCGCACAGCAGGGGCGTACGGGCCAGGTCGCGCAGGGCGGGAGTGCGCTCGAACTCCTGTGAGAGGTTGCGTTCGAGCCCGACCAGCCGGTTGCGTTCCTGCTCGGCCCTCAGCGGGTCGGCGAAAGCGCCGCACTCCAGGCGGGCGGCCCGGTGCCAGGCCGCCACGAACTCCTGGATGTCGTGGTCGCTCATGGGCAGGAGCTGCAGCTCCTCGAAGCCCTCGGATTCCAGCCACGAACGCTCGACCGCCAGCGGGCGCGCGGTCACCAGACAGCGGGTGGCCGGGTACATCCGCAACAGATCGGCGAGCCACCGGCGCGCCGTGCCGCGATCGGCCCGGGGCAATTCGTCCAGGCCGTCGACCAGGAGCAGGGCCCTGCCCATTTCCAGGACGCGCCCGGCCCATCCTGCGGGCGCCTCGTCCACCTGGAGCTGGGCGATGGTCGGCAATTGCGCCGGAGCAGGAGTGGTGATGCCTCGTGCGGCCAGGCTGCGCAGGGGGACGACGAAGGGAATGAGCCCGTTGAGCGCGGCGAGTTCCTCCGGCATCGTCCGGCAAATGGCGTGGGAGGCCAGCCACCACACGAGCGTCGTCTTTCCGGCGCCCGCCTCGCCGCGGAGAACGGCCCGGGGACGCCGGGCGAGCACCTCCTCGATGCGCTGCGGCTCGGACCGGACGTGGGCGGTGCCGTGGGAGGTCAGTGCTTCCAGGCTGAGATAGGCGGTGTCCAGATCCCAGCTGTTCTCGTTGGTGCCCAGGTCGTCGAGGCCGAAGATTTCCATGCGGCTGTAGCGGGCTTTGACGGACTTGGCGTACCGGTCCTCGTAGGAAAGGTCCGCCGGTCCGCCGGAACCGACGATTTCCAGCGCATGGCGCAGGCCGTGCGCCCGCGCCGTGGCCGAGAATCCCGGGGCGAAGAGGACGGATTCGATCGGGACCGTGGTGAGGGCCGAATGCTCCCAGCCCGCCGAGTCCTCCGTGACGAGCCCGAGAAGTACCGGACCCGCGAACACCGGGCCGCCGGACAGCCCCGCCCACGGCGACGAACCGTCCGGTACATCGGCCGGCGGGTGGTGCTCGCTGCGCAGGACGTACCGTTTGCGCGAGCGCCCCGACACCGGCATGACCGTGCCCGTGACCTGCACGGCTTCCAGCTGCCCGCGCCCGTACCGCTGCACCTGGGGAAAGCCGAAGGCCTGGCAGTCGGGCACGGGCCAGTCACCGGCCAGGGTGCCCATGCGCACCGGCGGTCTCGCGGTCAAAAGCACTGGTGTGCCTGCGAAGAGAAGCGCCGCGTCACAGTCCGTGTCGAGCCATACGACGTCGCAATTGCTGTGCGTATAGCCGCCCATCGGCAGGACCGTTGCCGTGCTCCGGGAACCCACGACGTGAGCGCTCGTGAGCACCAGGTCCGACGTGAGCAGCACCCCGCTGCCCTGCCGTTCCCCGAGAACCGCCGCCAGACGACTCTCGTTGGCGCGGAACGCCTTCCCGGTGGTCACCGGTCAGGTGTCGCCGCCCCGAATCCCGACAAGCCGGGCGGCCTGTCGTTGCCGACCTTCCAGCCCTCTCCCGTCCGCCGGTCCTTCGGCGTCAGCGTGAAGGCGACCTTGTGGGTGCGGGCGGAGGACCGGGAGGCGTCGGCTCCCGATTCGACGATCCACGCCTTCACCTTGCCGCCCGCCTTCGCGTCGCGCCGCAGCTCGACCGTGAACTCCAGGGCGATGTCGCCGACGTCGAAGGCCAGGTCCTCGCCGGCGCCGGCGGCTGCTGCGCCGGTCAGGCCGGCCCGGATGGCGCGGACCGCTTCCTCCAGCTCTATGTCCTCGAAAGCGTTGCCCATCCCCTGGCTCCCCCCGCGACGCCGCGTGCCTGTCGGATGACGGTGAGCGTACCGCGAGGTGACAAGACGCACAGGGTTTTCGGCGTCTACTAGGCGGCTTAGCGGCTGGGAGTCCGCACAGCGCCAGGCCGACGCGAGATTCCGCCGCTGATCGTTACTACCGCACCCGGTGAATGCCCGGCTTGGCAGGCCCCCCGAGCGCTGGTTACCAAGGAATGGCGATCCCGGTCGGAAGGCCGGGACCTGTCTTTTCCCGGAGGTTTCCATCCGTATGTCGAAGCGCACCGTTTTCCGTAATCCGAGCAAGGCCGCTTTCCGTACCCGTGTCGCCGGCTTCGTCGCCGCAGGCGTGGGCGCGTCGGTCGTGCTGGGTTCCGGGGTTGCGCTGGCGGCCGGTACGGAGACCGAGGCGCAGGCCGCTCCGGTCGCGGAGTTCCCCGCGTTCGCTTCCGTCGTCGCCGCGAGCGACGCGCTGCACAAGCAGGCCGAGACCATGCGCAAGGCGGCCGAGCAGGAGAAGCGTGCGAAGGAGGCCGAGGAGGCCCGTAAGAAGGCCGAGGCCTCGCGCAAGCGCACCGCGGAGTGGGTGGCGCCCGTGGAGGGCTATCAGATCGGCCAGCCGTTCGGTAAGGCCGGTTCGATGTGGGCCAACAAGCACAGTGGCCAGGACTTGGTGGTCGGCACCGGTACGGCCGTGAAGTCCGTGCACGGCGGCACCGTCGTCAAGGCCGGCCCCAACGGTGGCGGTGACGGTCCCGCGTACGGCAATGCCATCGTCGTCAAGCACGACGACAACACGTACTCGCAGTACGCCCACCTCTCGCAGGTGAAGGTCTCGGTCGGCCAGAGCGTGACCACCGGCCAGGTCATCGGCCTGTCCGGTTCCACCGGCAATTCGTCCGGCCCGCACCTGCACTTCGAGGTCCGCACGACCCCGAACTACGGCACCGCCGTCGAGCCCGTGGGCTTCCTGAAGGAGCGCGGCGGGGAGCTCTGACCCCTCAGTCCGGCACCTGGATGATCGGGAACGTCCCCGTACTGGTCGGGGACGACTCCGGCAGCCACAGCACCGCGATCGCGCCGCTGCCCTCCGTCCCGGGGTCGGCGTTGCGGAAGGTCAGCCGTGCCCCCAGGACGCGGGCCTGACCCGCGGCGATCGTCAGGCCCAGGCCGTGGCCCTTGCCGGCGCGGTCCTCGCTGCCCGTGCGGAAGCGGCTGGGGCCCTCGCGCAGGAGCTCCTCCGGGAAGCCGGGGCCGTGGTCGCGCACGCGCAGCACCCGGCCCTCGACGGTGACCTCGACCGGGCCCTTGCCGTGCTTGGCCGCGTTCGCGAGCAGGTTGCCCAGGATCCGCTCCAGGCGGCGCGGGTCGGTCGAGACGTACGCCCGCCGCACCACCGTGACCTGTGCCTCCGGCGAGACGGAGTGCACCCGGCGCTGGACGAACTCGCCGAGCTCGATGTCCTGCATCTCGGCCCGCTCGGCGAAGCCGTCGAGACGGGCGACCTCCAGGACGTCCTCCACCAGCGTGCGCATGGCCTGGGCGCGGTCGCGCACGAGCTCGCTGGGCCGGCCGGGCGGCAGCAGTTCGGCGGCGGTGAGCAGGCCGGTGACGGGGGTGCGCAGCTCGTGGGCGATATCGGCGGTGACGCGCCGCTCGGCCTCCAGCCGGTCGCGCAGGGCCTCGGCCATGCCGTCGACGGCCCGGGCGAGGTCGTCCGTCTCGTCGCGCACGCGGCCGCCGATGGCGTCGCGCACGCGCACGTCGGGGTCGCCGTCGGCGAGCTTGCGGGCGGCGGTGGCGGCCTTGCGCAGGCGGCTGGAGAGCTGGCCGCCGACGAGGATGCCGAGGGCGGTGCCGCCGAGCACGACGGAGACAGAGCCGATGATCAGGGCGCGGTCGAGGTCCTTGAGGATGTCGTAGCGGTCCTTGAACCGGGTGTGGATCGAGAGGATCTTGCCGTCGCGCAGCGGGGTGGAGGCCCACACCTCGGGTGCCCCGCTGCCGTTGTCCTGCAGGTAGGTGGCGCGCATGCCCAGTTCGGCGGCCTCGCGCAGGGGCTTGGGCAGGGCGGGGTCGTTGACCTGGGCGCGCAGCATGCGCTTGCCGCCCGTGGACTCGTAGTAGCGCTGGGCGATCTGGACCCGGTCGTCCATCTGGTCGCGGCTGCTGTTGAGCATGGAGACGCGGGCCGCGTTGTGGACGACGAGGCTGAGCGCGACGGCGACGAGCGCGCCGACGCCCGCGATGGCCAGGCTGACCTTCCAGCGCAGACCACTGCGGAGCGCGAGCTTCACCACGACTTCACCATGTCACCGAAAACCTCGGGGGACCGCCGACCTCCGAGGTCGCCGGTCCCGGGATCGTCAGCCCCTCAACTTGTAGCCGAAGCCGCGGACCGTCTCGATGCGGTCCTGGCCGATCTTGCCGCGCAGCCGCTGGACGTGGACGTCGACGACCCGGGTGTCGCCGCCCCAGCCGTAGTCCCACACGCGCTCCAGCAGCCGGTCGCGGGAGAGCACCGTGCCGGGCGCGGCGGAGAACTCCAGCAGCAGCCGCATCTCGGTGGGGGTCAGTGCGACGGGCGTGCCGGCCTTGCGGACCTCCATGCCCTCGGTGTCGACCTCCAGGTCGCCGAAGCGCAGCAGGCCGCCCTCGATGCCCTCGTCCGCGTCGTTGCCGGCGCCGCCGCCGGCCGCACCGCTGGCGTGCCCGAAGCGGCGCAGGACGGCGCGTATGCGGGCGACGAGCACGGCGCCGTCGAAGGGCTTGGTCACGTAGTCGTCGGCGCCGGCCTCCAGGCCGAGCACGACGTCGATGGAGTCGGCCCGCGCGGACAGCATGATCACGGGAACGGTGGACTCGTCGCGGATCCGGCGGCACAGGCTCACGCCGTCCAGCCCGGGGACCATCACGTCCAGCAGGGCGATGTCGGGGCGGCGGGCCCGGAAGCTCTCCAGCCCCAGCAGGCCGTCCGGTACCGCGGTGACCGTGAAGCCGTCGCGCTCCAGGGCGAGCTGGGTCGCCTCCCGGATGACGTCGTCGTCCTCGACGAAGAGCACATGCGTATCGGCCACGCTGTCCTCAGCCCTCCGATCCCTCGCTCGGCGCCTTGCCGGTGTTGCCGGCCTTGTTGTAGTCGGTGTGCGTACGGCCGGTCTCCTGGAAGGCGCCGCCCGACCAGTGGTACGTCAGGACGTCCACTCCGGAGGGGCAGCACACCGCGTCGCCCGGGCCGTAGACCTGCTTGGTGACCGTCAGGTCCCGCCGGTCGATGTCCGCGTACACGGGCGACTGCTCGACCGTGAACACATTCTCGTACGACTCACCCTTGGGACGGTACACATACGAGCCGATGCCGAGGGAATCCCCGCACGTCAGCACGTTGACCACGACGTCGGCGCGGCCGGTGCCGGTGAGCTGGCCGTAGGTGACGTCGACCGGGTACTGGTCCTTCACGCAGGGCTTGAGGTTCTTCTTGACCTGCTCGCTGACCTTGGGGTCGGCCTTGATCAGGGCGACCGCGTCGACCTTCCGGGCCGGGCTGGCCGAGGCCGAGGCGGAGGGGGTGCGGGTGGCGGCCTTGGCGGCGGGCTGGTTCTGCGCGGGCCCCTCCTTGCGCACGCCCTCGCTGCCGGTGCCGCACCCGGCAAGCAGAAGACCGGCGGCAGCGGCCAACGCCGTGACCGTGCCACCGGTGATCGCAGCCGGCACCCGGCCGGCGGTGTTGCTCAGGCGGCGCACCGTTCCCGCCCCCGGTCGACGCGCTCGAGGGCGTGGAAGTCCAGGTCGCGGCTCTCCAGCTCCTGGCGCAGCCGGGCCAGGGCCCGGTGCAGCGTGCTCTTGACCGTGCCGGTCGACATGCCGAGCGCCTCCGCGGTCTCCTCGGTGCTCATCTGCTCCCAGTGTCGCAGCACGACGACGCTGCGCTGCTTGGGTGCGAGCACCCCGAGGACGTCCATCAGCAGCGCACGGTCGGCGTGCTGCTCGGTGCCGTCCTCGACGCTGGCGTCGGGGAGCTGCTCGGTGGGCACCTCGTCGAGCTTGCGGGCGCGCCACCACTCCGTACGAGTGTTGATCATGACACGGCGCAGGTAGGCGTCCGCCAGCGACTTGTCCGCTATGCCGTCCCAGCGGCCGTAGGTGCGCACGAGGGCGGTCTGGAGCAGGTCCTGCGCGTCGATGGGGTCCGGGACGAGCCGCCGGGCGCTGCGCAGGAGGGCGTCCTGACGGTTGCGCACGTACTCTTCGAAGTCCAGAACCTGACCGCTGCTGCTGGCCATACTCACAGCCTCCATTCCACTCGCGTTCCCCGCGCCACGCTGGTGGTCCTCCAGCACGGGTAGGACGCTACGGAGGGGCTGTTGCGACGCGATGTGCACCAGCCCTTCGGCTGAGGCACAGCTGTCCATAGGTTGTGTAACAGCCGGAGGAATAGATCAAAGAAAGAGCGGCTCTGTCCGTTTCGGAACCAAGGTCACATCGCCCCGGTACCTACGTCAGCGGCAGTCGGTACCGTCCGTCCGCCAGGGGCTCGACGAGGCCGTCCGCGACCAGCCCGTCCAGCGCCCGGGCGCGCTGCACCGGCTCGTGCCACACCGCGTCCAGCGCCGCCTGCGGCACCGGTGACACCGCCTCGCGCAGCACCGCCAGCAGCTTGCCGCGCACCTGGCGGTCGGTGCCCGCGTACGTCTGACCGCGCCGCGGCGGGCCGTCGTGGGCGGGCGAGCCGGCGGCCAGCCAGGCGCACTCGGCGGCGATCGGGCAACGGGCGCAGGAGGGCGTGCGCGCCGTGCACACCAGCGCGCCCAGCTCCATGGTGGCCGCGGCCCAGCGGGCGGCCGTGGGCTCGTCCTCGGGCAGCAGGGCGCGGGCGAGCCGGCGCTCGGCGGCCGTGGTGGCGTTCGGCGGGTACTGCACGCCGCTGACCGCCCGCGCCAGGACCCGGCGGACGTTGGTGTCCAGCACCGCGTGCCGCTGCCCGTACGCGAAGGAGGCCACGGCGGCCGCCGTGTACTCGCCCACGCCCGGCAGCGCCAGCAGCTTGGCGTGATCCTGCGGCACCTCGCCGCCGTGCCGCTCGGTGATCGCCGAGGCCGCCGCGTGCAGCCGCAGCGCCCGCCGCGGGTAGCCCAGCCGGCCCCAGGCGCGCACCGCCTCGCCCGGCGGCTCGGCCGCCAGGTCGGCCGGGCGCGGCCAGCGGGCCAGCCACTCCTCGTACACGGGCAGGACCCGGCTCACCGGCGTCTGCTGCAGCATGAACTCGCTGACCATCACTCCCCACGGGCCCGCCTCGGGGCGCCGCCAGGGCAGGTCGCGGGCGTGCACGGCGAACCAGTCGATCACCGGGGCGTGCAGCAGGGTGGACGTCTGGGGCGTGGTGGCCGGTACGGCCGCCCGGACGGGGGCCGCCGGGCGGGGCATCGCGGTGGTGTCGGGCGTCGCAGTCATGTCGCCTTCGATCCTGGCACGCCCGCGCCACGCCGCGAAACGGACCGGGCCCGCGTCGGCCACGAGCGCCCGGAGCCGCCCCGTTCGGGTGACCGCAGCCGCGCAACCGGCCCGCCTAGGCTGGTTCCCATGACTGCCGCAGCGCCCCAGCCGTCACAGCAGCCCCTCGATGCGATCCGGTCGGCCCTCCGGGCGCACACCACGCTCACCCTGGCCTACGTGGACGAACAGGGCCCCCAGGCATGCGCCGTGCTGTACGCCCTCGCGGACGGCCCCGGCTCCGACCCCACCCTGCTCTTCGTCACCGCCGAAACCACCCGCCACGGCCGCGCTCTGCTCTCCGGCGACGCGCGCGTCGCCTTCACCGCGCAGGCCGATGGCCAGGACTGGTCGGTGCTGACCGGTATTCAGGGACGCGGCACCTGCCGCCTGCTGACAGGAGAAGCACGCGAAGCGGCCTGGAACGCCTACAGTTCGCGCTTCCCCTATGTCGAAAGCACCGAGCGGCTGAAAGAGGCGATGGCGCGCACCGGATTGTGGGAGCTGCGCCCGAACTGGCTTCGCCTCATCGACAACGGACGGGGTTTCGGGCACAAGACCGAGTGGACGCCGCCCGCTTAGAGCCCGCTTGCGGGCAGATCATGGGAAAAGTAGGCACTCCAACGGCGGGTACTGGCTGGTCCGCCCCCGGTTCTCTCGTAGAGTCTTCGCGTGGGATCACTGCGCAATCCGATCGGGCCGCTTCCCTCCTCCATCTACTGGCGGCGGAGGGCAGTTGCGCTTGGTCTGCTCGTTCTTCTCGTCCTGCTGGTCATGTGGCTGATGAGCCTGGGGGGTGACGGCGGGGGATCGGGCGGTGCCCAGAGCGAGGGCTCCAAGAACGGCGAGTCCCCGGCCGAGAGCACCATCACCCCCGGACCCACCCCCTCGGGCCCGCATATCAGCCAACGCCCCGGCGGCCGCGGCGACTCCGGCGCGGGCGGCACCACCGGCGGTGGCGGCGGTACGGGCGGGGGCAGCGGGACCGGTGGCACCGGGGCCGGCGGTACGGGCGGCGGTGCGGCCGGCGGCTTCGGCGGCGGCGCCGGGGTGCAGGTCGGCGGCGGCAGGACGGTGCCGGCCGCCTCGTCCCTGCCCGACTGCGGGCCCGGGTCGGTGCGGCTGGCCATCCGCAGCGTCAAGGACTCCTACAAGCCCGACGAGAAGCCGAAGTTCGAGCTGGTCGTGAAGAACGCCGGCAACAGCGCCTGCAAGGTGAACTTCGGTGCCACCGCCGCCCTGCTGAAGATCACCGACAGCAAGGGCGAGGCGCACGTGTGGCAGTCCGACGACTGCCCGCGCGGCACCGGCGCCGTCCTCTTCGAGGTGCCGGGCGCGGGCGAGTCCCGGCACACGCTGGAGTGGGACCGCCGGCCCAGCGCCCCGCAGTGCGCCACGCCGTCCGGTGCGCAGGCCGTGACGCCGGGCACCTATCGGGTCGAGGTGAAGGTGGCCGGGGTGACCGAGCACGCCGACTTCGTCCTGGAACGGGCCTGAGAGCACCGCACGGCATGGCTGAGGGGCCCCGCGATGCGGGGCCCCTCAGCCATGCCGGTTCCTACACGCAGCGGTTCCTACACGTAGCGTTCGAGGATCGAGGACTCCGCCAGCCGCGACAGGCCCTCGCGCACCGAGCGGGCGCGCGCCTCGCCCACGCCGTCGACCGTCTGCAGGTCGTCCACGCTCGCGGCGAGCAGCTTCTGCAGCCCCCCGAAGTGGTCCACGAGCCGCTCGATGATGGCGCCGGGCAGCCGCGGCACCTTCGCCAGCAGCCGGTAGCCGCGCGGGGAGACCGCGGAGTCCAGCGTCTCGGGCGAGCCGCTGTAGCCCAGCGCCCGGGCCACGATGGGCAGTTCGAGCAGCTCGGCGTGGGTGAGGGAGTCCAGCTCGGCGAGGGCCTCGGGGACGGTGCGGGTGCGCTTGGCGGTCGGCTCGGGCACGTAGTCCCGCACGACGAGCTCCCGCTCCGGCTCGACGCCGGCGATCAGCTCGTCCAGCTGCAGGGACAGCAGCCGGCCGTCGGTGCCGAGCTCGACGACGTACTCGGCGATCTCGGTGGCGATACGGCGGACCATCTCCAGCCGCTGGGAGACGGCGGTGACATCCCGGACGGTGACCAGGTCCTCGATCTCCAGGGCGGAGAGGGTGCCGGCGACCTCGTCCAGGCGCAGCTTGTAGCGCTCCAGGGTGGCCAGCGCCTGGTTGGCGCGGGAGAGGATCGCGCCCGACTCCTCCAGGACGCGGCGCTCCCCGCCCACGTACAGGGCGATCAGCCGCATCGACTGGCTGACGGAGACCACGGGGAAGCCGGACTGGATGGACACGCGCTGGGCGGTGCGGTGCCGGGTGCCGGTCTCCTCGGTGGGGATCGACGCGTCCGGGTAGAGCTGGACGCCGGCCCGCACGATCTTGCTGATGTCCTTGTCGAGGATCAGGGCGCCGTCCAGCTTGCACAGCTCGCGCAGCCGGGTGGCGGTGAACTCCACGTCCAGGACGAAGCCGCCGGTGCACATCGCATCGACGGTCTTGTCCATGCCGAGGACGATGAGCCCGCCGGTGTTGCCGCGCAGGACGCGCTCCAGGCCGTCGCGCAGGGCCGTGCCGGGCGCGACGGCGCTCAGCGAAGCGCGCATCAGCGCGTCGAGGCCGGAGCCACCGGAGCCGCCTCCGGCCTTGCCGGGGCCCGAGGCCCGGTCGTTGGCTGCCACTGCACTCCTCCGGTCGCAAGGTCAACGGTGCCGCGGGCCGCCCGGCTGCTCGTACCACGCGCCGTCGTGCACGCCGTGCGCGTCGCGCGGGCCGTGTGCGTCGGAGCGTACGTACGGGCGGGCGGGACCAGGGGAAAGTCTACTGGCGCACAGCCTATTAGGGAGCTGTCCTCAGCCGTCCTCCGGCACGGCCGCCGCGCCCGCCGCCGCTCTGCCGCGGGCCTGCCCGCCCGCGGCGGGGCCGCCCTCGCGCCGCGGCCGGCGCGGCAGCACCCGCAGGGCCTCGCCTATGTCGGCCACTTCCAGCACCCGCATGCCCTCGGGCACCTTGCCGGGATCGGCCGGCACCAGGGCGTGCGTGAAGCCCAGACGGGCCGCCTCCGAGAGCCTGCGCTGCACCCCGGTGACCCGCCGGACCTCGCCGGCCAGGCCCACCTCGCCGATCGCCACGAGGTTCTTCGGCAGCGGGGTGTCGCTGGCGGCGCTGGCCAGGGCGAGCGCGACGGCCAGGTCGGCGGCCGGCTCGGAGAGCTTCACTCCGCCCACCGTGGCGCTGTAGATGTCCCGTTTGCCCAGGGCGCTGATGCGGCCGCGCTGCTCCAGGACGGCGAGCATCATCGAGACCCGGGACGTCTCCAGGCCCGAGGTCGTCCGGCGCGGGGAGGGGATCTGCGAGTCCACGGTCAGCGCCTGGACCTCGGCCACCAGCGGGCGGCGGCCTTCGAGGGTGACCGTCAGGCAGGTGCCCGGCACCGGCTCGGCGCGACGGGTCAGGAACAGGCCGCTGGGGTCGGCGAGACCGGTGATGCCCTCGTCGTGCAGCTCGAAACAGCCGACCTCGTCCGTGGCACCGAAGCGGTTCTTCACCCCGCGCACCAGGCGCAGCCGCGCATGCCGGTCGCCCTCGAAGTGCAGCACCACGTCCACCAGGTGCTCCAGCAGACGCGGGCCGGCGATGGCGCCGTCCTTGGTGACGTGACCGACCAGCAGCGTGGCCATGCCGCGCTCCTTGGAGGCGCGGATCAGGGCGCCGGCGACCTCGCGCACCTGCGCCATGCCGCCCGGGGCGCCGTCGATCTCGGGGGAGGCCACCGTCTGGACGGAGTCGAGGATCAGCAGGGACGGCTTGACCGCGTCGAGGTGGCCGAGGACGGCCGACAGGTCGGTCTCGGCCGCCAGGTACAGGTCCTCGGAGAGGGCGCCGATGCGGTCGGCGCGCAGCCGCACCTGCCCGGCCGACTCCTCGCCGGTGACGTAGAGCGTGCGGTGCTCGGGGCCGGCCGCCCGGGCCGCCACGTCCAGCAGCAGCGTCGACTTGCCGACACCGGGCTCGCCGGCGAGCAGCACCACCGCGCCCGGCACCAGGCCGCCGCCCAGGACGCGGTCGAGCTCGGCCACGCCCGTACTGCGCGCGGCCGCCTGGCGGCCGTCGACCTGGCCGATGGGCAGCGCCGCGGACGTCACCCGGCCCGCGGCGGTGGTGCGCACCGCGGGCGCGCCGAACTCCTCGACCGTGCCCCACGCCTGGCACTCGGGGCAGCGGCCGAGCCACTTGGCGGTGGTCCAGCCGCACTCGGTGCAGCGGAAGGACGGCCGGTCCTTGGCGGACGAGCGGGAGGTACGGGCAGCAGCCATGCGCACCACCGTAGCGGCGGGCACCGACAACGCCGGCCGGGACGGTGCGGGGACCGTCCGGCGCCGGGCGGGCGCGGGACGGCAGGCGTTCGATCGTCCGCGCGTACCAACGGTCCAGGAGTCACCTGATCGGGTCGGAATGTGTCGTTCCTGTCCCCTTTCGAGGGAGACGGTCACCCGTATGGGCTAAACCTCCGTGAGCAGGGCCGACGGGCCCGTGGCACCCCCTTACCGTCCCGGGATGATGACGAGCAGGCCCGAGCCCCCCACGCATGCCACCGGCGCGCACCGCGCACCCAGCAGTGCGCCGCGCACGGACCTGTCCCCGGCCGCCGAGCGCCCCCCGCACCCCGCCGGCGAGCACCACACCCTCGTCCAGACCCCGCCCTCCCGCTACGAGCCGCACCTGGACGGCCTGTTCACCTACTGCCTGTCGGTGCTGTGCGACCACGCCGCCGCCGTCGCCGCCCTCGGCGAGGTCCTCGCCCTCGCCGAGCGCCGTGCCGACCGCGCGCCCGCCGCCGAGGAGACGCACCGCGCCTGGCTGTACGCCCTGGCCCGCTGGGAATGCCTGCGCCGGCTCGCCGAGCGCGGCACCGCCGACGACCTCCCGGCCGGCGAAAGCGCCGCCCCTACCGGCCCCGAGGCCGCCGAACTGGCCCGGCTCGCCTGGCCCGAGGCCGCCGGCACCACTGCCGAACAGCGCGAGGCCCTCGAACTGGCCGTCCGCCACGGCCTCGCCCCCCACGAGGTCGCCTGCGTCCTGCGCCTCGACCACGACGCCGCCCGCACCCTGCTGGCCACCGCCGCCTGCGAGGTCGAGCGCACCCGCACCGCGCTGGCCGTCGTGGAGTCCGGCCGCTGCCCCGTCGTCAGCCGCTTCACCGGCGACGGCGGGAAGGAGGTCCTGCTGGGCGCCGCCCTGCGGCGCGAACTGGTCCGGCACGTCGACGAGTGCGCCGACTGCCGCCGCACCGCCGAGCGCGCCACCGCCGGCGAGCCCTGGCCCGGCACCGCCGCCTCCTGCGCCCCCCTGCCCGTCGTCACCGCGCCCCGCGGCGCCACGCACGCCGCCATGCTCGACGCGCTCGCCCCCCGCGCCCCGCGCCGCCGCTCGGCCGGCGCCCCGCGCTTCGACCGCGGCGGCTTCCCCCTCGCCCCCAAGGACCGCTCGGGCCGCCGCAGCCGCCTGCGCACCCGCGCCCTGACCACCACCGTCGTGGCCACCGTCGTCGCCGCGCCGCTGCTCGCCCTGTGGGCGGCCTACCGCAGCGGCCCCCTGGGCGCCGACTCCGACGCCGGCGGGGCCTCCGTCTCCGCCACCGACACCGACAGCCTCGGCGGCGGCGCCCACCACAGCAGCTACCCGGACCCCTACGCCGACCCGTACACCGGCCCGTACCAACAACAGCCGGCACCCGCCGGCCCCACCCGCAGCACCGGCGGCACGGCTCCCGTACCCGGCCGCCACGCGCCCCAGGTCGCCGTCGCCGTCCTCGGCCCCGACGGCACGAGCACCCCGCCCGTCACCGCCGGGCCGACGCCGCCGGCCATGGCGGACGCACCGCCGCAGGCCGCCCGGTCCGGCCGGGTCGTCGCCGGGCCCGGCCGGCTGACCGTCACGGCCCGGCCCAGCGGCACCAGCACCCTCATCACCCTCAGCGCCGACGGCGGCGAGCCGGTCAGCTGGTCGATGTCCGCCACCGCGCCCTGGCTGCACCTGAGCCAGCCGGGCGGCGTCCTCCAGCCCGGCCAGTGCGTGACGATCACCGTCACCGTCGACCACGGCCGCGAACCGGCCGGGCCCTGGACCGCCCGCGTGGCCATCGCACCGGGCGGCACCGTCGTCACCATCCAGGGGCGCGGCGCCGAGCCGCAGCCCACCACGCCCCCGCCGGCCGGCCCGACGAGCCCGCCGCCGCCCCCGGCCGGCCAGGCCCCCGACCCCTCGCGCACCGGCTGACCGGATGCGCCCGGGTCAGCGGGCGTCGGCCGGGTGCGGGGCCATCGGCAGCACCGAGGCCATCCGCTCCTCGCACAGCTCCACCAGCCGCGCGTAGCCCTTCTTGCCCATCAGCTCGATCAGCTCCGCCCGGTACGACACGTACACCGGGTCGCCCGCGCCGTGCGCCGACCGGGCCGAGGTGCACCACCAGTGCAGGTCGTGCCCGCCCGGGCCCCAGCCGCGCCGGTCGTACTCGCCGATCGTGACCTGCAGCACCTGGGTGTCGTCCGGCCGGTCGATCCAGTCGTACGTCCGCCGCACCGGCAGCTGCCAGCACACGTCCGGCTTGGTCTCCAGCGGCTCGCGGCCCTCCTTCAGCGCCAGGATGTGCAGCGCACAGCCCGCACCGCCCGCGAAACCGGGCCGGTTCTGGAAGATGCACGAGCCCTTCCAGCGCCGGGTCTGCCGGTCGCCGTCGTCGTCGAGCTGCGTCCAGCCCGAATCGGCGCCCACGTCGTGGAACTGCCACATCTCGGGCGTCAGCCGGGCCACGTGCCCGGCGACCCGCTGCTCGTCCTCCTCGTCGGAGAAGTGCGCGCCCAGCGTGCAGCAGCCGTCGTCGGCGCGCCCCGCCTTGATCCCCTGGCAGCCGCTGCCGAACACGCAGTGCCAGCGCGAGGTCAGCCAGGTCAGGTCGCAGCGGAAGACCTGGTCGTCGTCCGCCGGATCGGGAAAGGTGACCCAGGCGCGGGCGAAATCCAGCCCCACCTCGTCGGCCACGGCCGCTCCCCGCGACTTTTCTCGCGTCTTGTCCGGTTTGGACTTCTTCGTCTTCGCCACCCCTCAAGCGTAAGTGGCCGGAGCGACAGCAGTAGCGTTCAGGCCATGAGACTCGGCGTCCTCGATGTGGGTTCCAACACCGTCCACCTGCTGGTGGTCGACGCACACCCCGGTGCCCGCCCCCTGCCCGCCCACTCGCACAAGGCCGAACTGCGCCTCGCCGAGCTGATCGACGAGGCCGGCGCGATCGGCGACGCGGGCATAGAGCGCCTCATCACGGTGATCCACGAGGCGCTGCAGGCGGCCGAGGACAAGGGCGTGGAGGAGGTGCTGCCGTTCGCCACCTCCGCCGTGCGCGAGGCCACCAACGCCGACGCGCTGCTCGCCCGCGTCAAGGAGGAGACCGGCGTCACCCTCCCGGTTCTCACCGGCACCGAGGAGGCGCGGCTGACCTTCCTCGCCGCCCGCCGCTGGTTCGGCTGGTCGTCCGGCAAGCTCCTGGTCCTCGACATCGGCGGCGGCTCCCTGGAGGTCGCCTTCGGCCTGGACGAGGAACCCGTCGCCGACGCCTCCCTGCCGCTCGGCGCCGGACGCCTGACCGCCGCCTGGCTGCCCGGCGACCCGCCCGACCCCGCCGACGTACGGGCCCTGCGCCGCCACGTGCGCACCGAGATCGCCCGGCACGTCGGCGCATTCGCCCGGCACGGCAGCCCCGACCACGCCGTGGCCACCTCCAAGACCTTCCGCCAGCTCGCCCGCATCTGCGGCGCCGCCCGCTCCGCCGACGGCCTGTACGTCCAGCGCACGCTCAACCGCAAGTCGCTGGAGGAGTGGGTACCCAAGCTCGCCGCGATGAGCGAGTCCCGGCGCGCCGCGCTGCCCGGCGTCTCCGCCGGGCGCGCGGCACAAGTACTTGCCGGAGCCCTCGTCGCGGAGGCGGCCATGGAACTGTTCGGCGTGGACGAAGTGGAGATCTGCCCGTGGGCCCTGCGCGAGGGCGTCATCCTGCGCCGACTGGACCACCTGCCCACTCCCTAGGGGCCCGTGCGCAGGACCACCTGCCCGCCACGGAAGGGGCGGGCATACGCTGTCCCTCGTGACAGAGCCAGTGGTGCGCATCCCGGACGCCAAGGTCGCGCTGTCCACGGCATCGGTCTACCCGGAGTCGACGGCGACGGCCTTCGAGATCGCCGGCCGGCTGGGCTACGACGGTGTCGAGGTCATGGTGTGGACCGACCCCGTCAGCCAGGACATCGACGCCCTGCGCAGACTGTCCGACTACCACCGGGTGCCGATCCTGGCCGTCCACGCGCCCTGTCTGCTGATCACCCAGCGCGTGTGGTCCACCGATCCGTGGGTCAAGCTCCAGCGCGCCCGTACCGCCGCCGAGAAGCTCGGCGCGAGCACCGTCGTCGTCCACCCGCCCTTCCGCTGGCAGCGCTCGTACGCGCGCGACTTCGTGCGCGGGCTGTGGCGCATGGCCGACGAGACCGACGTCCGGTTCGCCGTCGAGAACATGTACCCCTGGCGCTACCGCGACCGCGAGATGCTCGCCTACGCGCCCGACTGGGACGTCACCAACGACGACTACCGCCACTTCACGATCGACCTCTCGCACACCTCCACCGCGCGCAGCGACGCCCTGCAGATGATCGAGCGCATGGGCGACCGGCTCGCGCACATCCACCTCGCCGACGGAAACGGTTCCGCGAAGGACGAGCACCTCGTCCCCGGCCGCGGCAAGCAGCCCTGCGCCGAGGTGCTCGAACGCCTGGCGACCAGCGGTTTCGACGGCCACGTGGTGATCGAGGTCAACACCCGGCGGGCCATGTCCGCCGCCGAGCGCGAGGCCGACCTCGCCGAGGCCCTGGCCTACACCCGCCTGCACCTGGCCTCGCCCACGGGAGTGCCGGGCCGGTGACGGACGACGACGCCCCCCGTACGCCCGCCCCCCGCCGGCGCGGCCGGCCCGCCCGTACGGACGCGGGCTCCGGCCCCGGCGCCCGCGAGCGGATCCTGGGCGCCGCCCGCGCCGAGTTCGCCGAGCACGGCTACGACAAGGCATCCATCCGCGGCATCGCCAAGGCCGCCGGCGTCGACCCCGCACTCGTCCACCACTACTTCGGCCCGAAGGAGCAGATCTTCGCCGCCGCCGTGGAGGTGACCATGACGCCCGCCCTCGGCGCCCCCGACGCCGTGGCCGAGGGCGACCCCGAGGGCGCCGGGGAACGGCTGACCCGCTTCTTCCTGGGCATCTGGGAGGACCCCGTCACCCGCGAGCCTCTGCTGGCCGTCCTGCGCTCGGCCGTGGCCAACCGGACCGCGGCGGCGGTCTTCCGCGACCTCGTCGCCACCCGGCTGATGGCCCGGGTGGCCGGCCGGCTGGAAGGGCCCGACACCCGGCTGCGCTCCGAGCTCGCGGCCGCCCAGCTGGTGGGGGTGGTCATGATGCGCCACGTCATCGGGCTGGAGCCACTGGCCTCGGCGGACCTGGAGGAGATCGTCGCGGCGACGGCACCGGTGGTGCAGCACCACCTCCGCGCCGAGGGCTGAGCCGGTCCGGCCTGGTCTGGTCCGGTCCGGTCCGGTCCGGTTCGGTCCGGTTCGGTTCGGTCCGGTCCGGGGAAGCAGCCTCGTATCCGGCGTCCCGTCTCTCTCCCCCCGCCGACGTCTCGCATCCCGGAAACACTGTCCGGATCGCGGGCCGTCCGCGTAGGCTCGAAGGCCCAGCACCCAGGACGCGAGGAGTGGAGCCCGATGCCCGAGCTGAGGTCCCGCACTGTCACCCACGGCCGCAACATGGCGGGCGCCCGAGCCCTTCTGCGCGCCGCGGGCGTAGCGCGCGAGGACTTCGGCAAGCCGATCATCGCGGTGGCCAACAGCTTCACCGAATTCGTCCCCGGCCACACCCACCTGCAGCCGGTCGGCCGGATCGTCTCCGACGCCATCAAGGCCGCCGGCGGCGTGCCGCGCGAGTTCAACACCATCGCCGTCGACGACGGCATCGCCATGGGCCACGGCGGCATGCTCTACTCGCTGCCCTCCCGCGACCTGATCGCCGACTCCGTCGAGTACATGGTCGAGGCCCACTGCGCCGACGCGCTGATCTGCATCTCCAACTGCGACAAGATCACCCCGGGCATGCTCATGGCCGCCCTGCGCCTGAACATCCCCGTCGTCTTCGTCTCCGGCGGCCCCATGGAGGCCGGCCAGGCCACCCTCGTCGACGGCACCGTCCGCAAGCTCGACCTGATCAACGCCATCGTCGACTCGGCCGACGAGAAGGTCTCCGACGAGGACGTCCTGCGCATCGAGGAGAACGCCTGCCCGACCTGCGGCTCCTGCTCGGGCATGTTCACGGCGAACTCCATGAACTGCCTCACCGAGGCCATCGGCCTCTCCCTGCCCGGCAACGGCTCCGTCCTCGCCACCCACACCGCCCGCAAGGCCCTCTACGAGAACGCCGGCCGCACCGTCGTCGAGATCACCAAGCGCTACTACGAACAGGACGACGAGTCCGTCCTGCCGCGCAACATCGCCACGCGGGCCGCCTTCGACAACGCCATGGCCCTCGACATCGCCATGGGCGGCTCCACCAACACGATCCTCCACCTGCTCGCCGCCGCCCAGGAGGCCGGGCTCGACTACGACCTCAAGGACATCGACGCCGTCTCCCGCCGCGTCCCCTGCCTGGCCAAGGTCGCCCCCAACATCGCCCCCGGCGGTACGTACTACATGGAGGACGTCCACCGCGCCGGCGGCATCCCCGCCATCCTCGGCGAGCTCTACCGCGCCGGCCTGCTCGACGAGGACGTGCACAGCGTGCACGCACCCACGCTGGCCGACTGGCTCAAGACCTGGGACGTGCGCGGCGGCTCCCCCTCCGCCGAAGCCGTCGAACTGTGGCACGCCGCCCCCGGCTGCGTCCGCTCCGCGACCGCCTTCTCGCAGTCCGAGCGGTGGGAGTCGCTCGACCTCGACGCCGAGAACGGCTGCATCCGCTCCGCCGAGCACGCCTACTCCAAGGACGGCGGCCTCGCCGTCCTCAAGGGCAACCTCGCCGTCGACGGCTGCGTGGTGAAGACCGCCGGCGTCGACGAGTCCATCTGGACCTTCGAGGGCCCCGCAGTCGTCTGCGAATCGCAGGAGGAAGCGGTCGAGAAGATCCTCGGCAAGGTGATCAAGGAGGGCGACGTCGTCGTCATCCGCTACGAGGGCCCGCGCGGCGGCCCCGGCATGCAGGAGATGCTCTACCCCACCTCCTTCCTCAAGGGCCGCGGCCTCGGTAAGGCCTGCGCCCTGATCACCGACGGCCGCTTCTCGGGCGGCACCTCGGGCCTGTCCATCGGCCACGCCTCGCCGGAGGCCGCCTCCGGCGGCACGATCGCCCTCGTCCGCGACGGCGACCGGATCCGCATCGACATCCCGAACCGGTCGATCGAGCTCCTGGTGCCCGACGCCGAACTGGCCGCCCGCCGGGAAGCCCTGGGCGGCACGTACGCCCCGAAGAACCGCGACCGCAAGGTCTCCGCGGCCCTGCGCGCCTACGCGGCGATGGCGACGAGCGCCGACAAGGGCGCGGTGCGCGACGTGACCAAACTGGGCTAGGGCCTGTCGGCGGGTCTTCGTCGCGGGGCACCATGGCGCCCCGTCAGAGGCGCGGGGAACTGCGCGATCGGCCACCGACGGCCCGCAGTCGACGCACCACCCTGGGACCCGGGCGCAGCACGGCACTCACGTGCGGGCGCGTCGTGGCTTGTCGCGCAGTTCCCCGCGCCCCTACGGGGCGCCGTGGTGGCGCCGGACAGGCCCTAGGGCCCGGTCGCGGGCCGCGTCATCGCCACGCCGCGGGATTCCGCGCGTCCACCGCGAACACCGTCCCGTCCGGCGCCGCGCCGAACACCTTCCCCTCCGCCACCACCGGCAGCGGCAGCAGCTGCAGGAAGCCCCGCCCCGCCCGGCCCAGCCGTGGTGACGTCTGCCCCAGCAGGGCACCCCGCGCCGCATCCACCGCCAGCAGCCGGCCGTCGGCAGCGGAGAAGTAGAGCCGGTCCCCGTCCGCCACCAGCCCCGACCCGTTGGCCACGGACGTCTCCATCCGCCACTTGCTCCCCGTCCCGGAAGCCCCCGTGTCCACGGCCGTCAGGCCACCGTCCGCCGACAGGACGTAGACCGTGTCGCCGCGCGCCGTGGCCCCCATCGCCTCCAGCGGCGTCTCCAACGGAACCCGACGCTCCCGTCCGATTCCCGGGGCGTAACGAATCACCGCGGAAATCCGCGTTTGAGAATCCGCCTCCGACAAATAGACGACGTCACCACGGGCCGTGGCCCCCACCACCGTCAGACTGCCGTCCCGCGTCCACTCCCACAGCGTCCTGCCACTGACGGGATCGACGGCCACCACATGCGTACGCCGCCCGTCCGGCGACAAGGTGACACCGAAGGCCGGCCCACTGCCGAAGGAGGAGAACACCGCCTTCGCTCCACCGGTACCCGGCAGTCCGTGCCGCCACCGCTCCCTGTTCGTCGCGCCGTCGACCGCCGTCACCGTGCCGTCGCCGGCGACCAGCAGCACGGTGTCGCCCGCGTGGTACACCCGCCCGCCGTACGCCGACACGTCCCGCGTCCATCGCGGCCGGCCGTCGGCCGGGTCCAGGGCCACCAGCTCCCGCTTGCCCGGATCCAGCACGTGCACCAGCCCGCCGCAGACCACCGGCGCACTCGGCACACCCGCGCCGGGCGCGCGGCCCGACGCCTCCCGCCGCCAGGCCACCGTGCCGCTCCCGGCCTCGATCCGGGCCGCGTGCACCCCGCGCGCCGAGCAGTACAGCGCCCCCGCCGCGTACGTGCAGAAACCTGCCCGCGCCTCCCCGGTGCCCGCCGCATCGGCGGGCACGGACGTCTCCCACGGGCGCCAGGCCGCGGCGGCGGGCGCGGAGCGGGACGCGGACGGCCGCCCGTCCAGCGCCCCTATTTCGCGCACCTCGTCCAGCAACCAGCCGCCCCCGGTCACCACCGCCGCCACGACCGCCACCGCGGCCACTATGCCGCTGGTGATCCGTCGCCGACCCCGCGGCCGCCGACCGGACGCGGCGACCGGCACCGGCGGCGTTGGTACGGCTACCGGCACGGGCACGCACACGGGAGCACCGGCCGCCGCGGGCGGCAGCATCGCCATGACCGCGTCCGGCGTGGGGCGATCGGCCGGATCCTTCGCCAGGCACGCCCGCACCACCGGCACCAGATCCTCCGGCACACCCGCCAGATCCGGCTCGTCGTGCACCACCTGGTACGCCACCAGGTACGGACTGTCCGACTCGAACGGCCCCCGTCCCGTCGCCGCGTGCACCAGCAACGACGCCAGCGCGAACACGTCCGCCGCCGGCCCCACCTCGCGCGGCCTCTGGAACTGCTCGGGCGCCATGAACGGAGGAGTACCGATCAGCTTGCCCGTCTCCGTATGCAGCTCACTGTCGTACGGACGGGAAATACCGAAATCGATGACCTTCGGGCCGTCCGCGGCCAGCAGCACATTGCTCGGCTTGAGATCCCGGTGCACCACGCCCGCACGGTGAATGTCGCGCAAGGCCTCGGCCAGCCCGGCCGCCAGCCGCCGCAGCTCGTCCGCCTTCAGCGGACCGTTCCGCTTCACCTGAGCGGAAAGCGTCGGACCGGGAATGTAGAGCGTCGCCATCCACGGCCGCTCCGCCTCCGGATCCGCGTCCACCACGGGCGCGGTGAACGCACCGCTCACCCGCCGGGCCGCCGCCACCTCCTGCCGGAACCGCGCCCTGAACTCGGGATCCTCCGCGTACTCGGCATGCACCACCTTCACCGCGAGGCGCAGCCCGGACGCCGAGCGCGCCAAATGCACCACGCCCATGCCACCGGAACCGAGACGACCCTCCAGCCGGTACCGGCCCACATATTCCGGATCGTCGTCCGCCCCCGGTCCCGTCCCGGCATTGCGCAGCGGCGGCATGCCCACCCCCGTGTCACCGTCACCCATGAAATCCGGCCGCATCTCCGGCTTGCGGAGCCTAATCGATCGCCCCGGGCCGAACGGGGAGGCGGCACCGCGCGTTGCTAGCCTGCGCATGCCTTTCGACTTTCCCGGACACTTCCGGCACCAGAACACGGGGGACCCGCACATGGCCACCTACCCGATAGCGCCCGGCTACCAGGTCAACGTCCGCCGGGGCCCGAGCACCGACAGCGAAGTCGTCAAGACCCTCCCGCAGGGCTCCAGCGTGCCCATCCGCTGCCAGACCCGCGGCGAGACCGTCTCCGGCCCCTGCGGCACCACGGACGTCTGGGACTGCATCGCCCCCGGCCAGTACGTCTCCGACGCGTACGTGAAGACCGGCAGCAGCGGCCTCGTCGCCCCGCACTGCTCGGGCTGAGCGACGGCGATAATCGGCCCATGAGCGGTGAGAACAAGGCAACCAACGGGGCCGCCCCCGAGCCCGGCGGCCCCCGACCGGAGCCGATCCGGTTCTTCGGGACGACCTGGGTCGACCACGACGGCGGCTACGCCCTGCGCCGCGCCGGCGTCGCCCTCGGCTCCCTGGCGGCAGCCGCGGCGGGCGCCTTCGTCCTGCGCCTCGGCTACGAGGGACTGACCATCGCCAAGGTCGGCGGCTTCGTCAACGCCATGGTCGTCGTCGCCTTCGCGGTGTGCAGCGCCCTGGCCTTCCGTCGCACGTGGGAGGGGTTCGTCCGGCGCCCCGAGGCGCCGGCGGACCCGGCCGTGGAGCGGTCGATGCACAGCCTCCGCATGATCGGCTTCATCGGCGCCCTCCTCGCCTACTTCGCCCGCAGCCTTATGGAGGCACCGGGCGAGAAGCTCCACCGGACCGAGTACGAGCAGGCCCTGGCCCGCCACGAGCGCCGCCGCTCCGCCCGCACCGGCAACCCGGCCGCCCGCCCCGGGAAGAACAAGCCCAAGGGACGGCGCAAGCACCCCTGAACCTCGTGTAGAGTTCTCCGGGTTGCCACACGGCAGCACACCCCACTACGTGTACGGGTCCCCTTAACGGGATGGAATTCGGCGTGTCCGAATTTCGGACCGGGCTCCGATTAGGAGCCGGGAGGGAAATCCGCTAAAGTAGTGATCACGCCGGGGGCCGAAAGGCC